>JBJOGT010000001.1:0-2913 GCA_046048115.1 Cyanobacteriota bacterium
AAGCAGTCCCCCATCCCTCTGAATTAAACTACAATCAAAAAGTGGGAATTTCCCCATTGCCCACTGCTTTATTTGTCTTGGTAGACTATGCCCAACCCTGAATTTCGAGTCGTAAAAGAAATTGTCCAGCCAGATAGTCGGGGGCGTATCTATCTAGGTTCAGAGGTTGCGTCAAAACTCTATCGGGCTTCGACCAATGATCTAGGACAAATTTTGCTGGAGCCGGTGGTCACCATTCCCGAAAGAGAGGCTTGGCTATTTAAGAATCCAGAAGCCCTATCAGCCCTCAAGCAAGGGCTACAGGAGTCGGCAGAGGGTTTGACTGCATCCCTTGGCTCTTTTGCGGAATATGCCGATCTGTCTGTTGAAGATAAATGAATTTTCAATTGCGATTTGTCCCCAGCGCTGTAACAACGATGGAGGCCCTTGAGCGAGAAAATCCGTCTAAATATCGCAAAGTCTTGAAAACCTTAGGGTTAATGGAGACGAATCTTCGTCATCCCAGTTTAAATACCCACAAATATACGGCTATCCAAGGCAAAAATGGGGAAGAGGTCTTTGAATCCTATGTAGAAAACAAAACCCCTGGTGCTTTTCGGGTGTTTTGGCACTATGGCCCGAACCGCCAAGAGATTACAATTTTAGCCATTACGCCCCATCCTTAGGCATTGACGATTTTTTCCCCGACACGCCCCATCAAGCATGTATTGGCGATTACACAGTGTGCCTTCGGCGATCGCCTTTTTAGTACCACCCAAGATTTTTTGATTTTCTTGATCTTTTTATCCCCTAGTTATAATTAAACTAACTACGTTACGAAGAGGTCTTTCGATGAGTATTAATTTACGGAAAAAAATTCATCAAAAAATCGACCAAATTCCTGAAGATCAACTGGAAATGGTTGACAAACGGATAAAAGATTCAATTGACAAATGGGTTGGTGTATTATATGAAAATTCAAGTGATGAAGATTGGCAAAATTTAGCTATACAGTCTCTATGGGAGAAGGAAGAAGAGGTTGAATATACCCTTGCTGATGCCAAGGAAGTTTATCGACAATGAAATCAGGTGACATTGTTCTTATTCCCTTTCCCTACGCAGATCTAAAATTGAGTAAATTAAGACCAGCCTTAATCATTGCAATGGTGCCCGGAAAACATGGCGATGTTTTGATTGCTGCTATTTCTTCTCGGCTCTGTCAAGCTGTACCAGACTTTGATGAATTGATTGAACAAACCGATCCTGATTTTGAATCCACTGGATTGAAAGTTACCTCCTTAGTACGAATAGGGAAGTTAGCCAGTGTCGAAGCTAACCTGATTACCGCTCGGCTCGGCTCCATTGCTCCCGAAAGAATCTGTCGAATTAATCAACGTATTGCTGATTGGTTATTCAATGTTTCCAAGTGAACCATGTAGCGGATCTCTGCGAGATCGCCTTTTTCGTGCCACCCAAGATTTTTTAGACTTGCCCAAACAGTTATAGTGATGATACCAAGCGCATCAGGTTAAACATCATGGGTAACTCCACTGTGCGAACAACTCTGGCCATTCCCTCAGAACTGTTGGCAGAAACGGACAAGATCGTCAGTCAGGGAAAAGCCCGCAGTCGCAATCAATTTATTGCCCAGGCCCTGGAACATGAACTCGCCGCTCTGAAACGGGCGGAGATCGATGCTGCCTTGGCGGAAATGGCCCAGGATGATGAATATCAAGCAGAAATATTACAAATGGAGCGAGAATTTGCCCATGCCAGTTGGGAAGCTCTATTGCTAGAGGAAACGCCATAATGCAACGGGGACAGGTATTTGATGCCCGCCTAGAGCCGGTAGAGGGATCGGAACAGGGGGGAACGCGCCCGGTAATCATCGTCAGTCGTGATGCCATCAATGCCAATAGTCCCGTGGTTTTGGCAGTCCCCTGCACGACCCACCGTCCCCACAGAAAGGTTTACCCCACCCAAGTATTGATCTCTGCCGGGGAAGCCGGTTTGATCAATGATTCGATCGCCATGGCGGATCAAGTGAGGGTGTTATCCAAACAACGTTTACTGAAACTGCGGGGAACCTTGACCCCAAAAAGCCTTAATCAACTTGAACAAGCGTTATTGATTGCCCTTGATCTACCTGGACAAAGTTAAATGAGTATCGCCCGTCACCATGCCGAATGGCTTACCCTCACCGATATTGTTGGCCCCTTCCTTAGCATGGAGGTGTTACTGCAAACCTTCCCCCAGGGGTTGGATGCCCATGACAGTCAGCATTATGGGTTACTGAAGCAGGTCTATGAGGAATGGACGGAAAGCCAGCAGGATGCAGCCATCCATCGGGTTTGGGTGGACTGGGTTTTGGAAAATATGTTGGCGTATCCGGCAGAGTGTTTACGCAGTGGGCAGGAAATTCCGGCTAGTTGTCGGTTGACGTTGCCCCAGCATCAAATCACCCTCTGTCCCGATCGCCGCTGAGCGTTGACCGATGGCACAGTACACACAGATCACATCTTGATCTTTTTGATTGAGGATGGTGTCGATGGCAATGGTGGTTTTTCCCGTCTGGCGATCGCCGATAATCAGTTCTCGTTGACCCCGCCCAATGGGACTTAGGGCATCAATCACTTTTATGCCAGTTTGCAAAGGAACGGTAACGGGGGCCCGGTCTAAAATGGCAGGGGATTCTCGTTCCACGGGTCGCCGTTCCGTACAATTCAAGGCCCCCTGATCATCCAAGGGTTGTCCCATCACATTAGACATCTCCAAGACTTACAATTCAGTTAGAGAGAGGCTTTGGGCTTTGTATTAGTACGATAGCCTGTCGCACGAAACCTTAAGGGCATCTCGAAAAATAGCAAAATATAGTTTTTTTCAATCATGGTATTTATTATGGAAATGGTGAGAATTAAATTTTGTTGACAAATA
>JBJOGT010000002.1:0-3863 GCA_046048115.1 Cyanobacteriota bacterium
CCCAAACGGTTAATCAACCAATAATCCAAACCAACGTTGGAAAAATTCGCCACAAAGGAAATCAGAAACACTAACCCATTGCGCTCTTGCCCCAATAGCCAACCCAGAATTACGAAATTGAGTAGTACCGCTGGAGCACCCCAAATGCGGGCATAAAAATAATCCACCCCCGACTGTTCTACCCCTGGAGCACCGGTCAACAGGGTAAATCCCAACTTTTGTAAGGGATATTGCAGGGCTAAAATTCCTAAACCAATGAGCAGCGCCACCAACCCACTCCGGAGTCCCGCCACCCAAATCGCCACCTCATCTTCCTGACCTACTGCCTGGGCTGTCAACGCAGTGGTGCTAGTGCGTAAAAACTTTAAAACCCGATAGAGATAATCAAATAAAATCGATCCCAGAATCACCCCCGCCAGATAACGAATATCTGCTAAATGTCCCAAAAAAGCTGTATCCACCAGTCCCGCCAAGGGAACCATCATATTGGATAAAACCGAAATAGTCGCTAAGCGAAAGAAACGGGGCAGAAATTGGTAGTTAACAGGAAGCGCAAGGGTCATATAACGGTGAACAATGAATGGAGATCAGTCCGTAGTTATCTATTAGTTATCTATTTTCGATGGAAGCATTTCCGGTAGCTTGGGCGTTGTTCCCAATGAACCATTACTCAAATTGTGATTGATTTCCCATTCTAGTGTTTGATTAAAAGCGCCACACTATAAACGGCAATGCCTTCTTCCCGTCCCGTTGGCCCCAATTTTTCGTTGGTGGTGGCTTTAATGCCAATTAAATCCGGGTCAATATTTAAGGCTTCCGCCAGTCGGGTTTTCATGGCGGCGATGTGGGGCTTAAGCTTGGGACGTTCCGCTACGATTACATTGTCTAAATTATTAATCTGCCAACCCCGTTCCAAAATTAACTGGTGAACCTGGGCTAATAATTTCAAGCTGTCCGCCCCTTTCCATTGGGGATCGGTAGGGGGAAAATAATGGCCAATATCTCCTAAACTCAGTGCTCCCAATAGGGCATCCATAATGGCATGGGTCAGTACATCGGCGTCACTGTGACCATCTAATCCCAACGTATGATCAATTTTGACCCCGCCTAAAATTAATGGGCGATCGCCCACTAAGGGATGAATATCGTAGCCATTACCAATACGGATCGTTGTCATGGGATTGAGATTGCCAATATTCTACCTGTGCTTATGCTACCAATATCCCAAGCATTTCTGTCGGAGATTCCCTAGTGGCGATCGCCGTTGGGGGGCGTTGAATAAGGGCGGGAATTGTGCTGATACAATAAAAACGGTATTGTCAGTTACCCTTCAGCAACGCCGGGAGTAAAAAGAGTCGCTGATTGCCCTCCCAAATCTCCCTTGCCGTCTTGAACGTTTGTCTTCATAAACTAAATAAATATGTCCTTATTTGATTGGTTCGCTAACCGTGAGAAATCGGAGCCACCGGTACTTCAACCCCAACCCCAACAAGAACGCGAAGTGGCGGATGGTTTATGGACGAAGTGTCCAGTTTGCGGGGTCTTGACCTACACAAAAGATCTACAGGTTAACTGGATGGTTTGTACGGAATGCGACCACCACATGCGGGTAGATAGTAATGAGCGAATTCGTCAGTTAATTGATCCGAAATCCTGGCAGCCGTTGAATGAGCATTTGCAGCCCACTTATCCCCTTAAATTCAAAGATCGCAAATCCTACCAAGACCGCATTCGAGATACCCAACGATCTACCCAACTGACCGACGCAGTGCAAACGGGCCATGGTCGTTTGGATGGTCTACCGGTTGCCCTAGGGGTAATGGATTTCCGTTTTATGGGGGGCAGCATGGGGTCTGTGGTCGGGGAAAAACTCTGTCGGTTAATCGAATATGCCACCCTTGAGCGTTTCCCCGTGGTCATTATCTGTGCATCGGGGGGGGCAAGGATGCAAGAAGGAATGTTGAGTTTAATGCAGATGGCCAAGATTTCCGGGGCATTGCAAAAGCATCGGGCGGAAAAGCTACTCTACATTCCGGTATTGACCCATCCCACCACCGGGGGCGTTACCGCTAGCTTTGCGATGTTGGGGGATTTGATTTTAGCGGAACCCAAGGCCACCATTGGTTTTGCGGGACGGCGGGTGATCGAACAGACATTGCGGGAAAAGTTACCGGATGATTTCCAAACGTCGGAATATTTGTTACACCATGGTTTTGTGGATGCGATCGTACCCCGTCCCCAACTGAAACGCACCCTAGCCCAATTGATTAGTATCCATCAACCGTTTTATCCTATTTTGCCGCCCCTAAATGCGGATGGAAAAAAGGTCAATCCAGAATTGATGCTGAATCAAGTGCCATTGTCCGGGGAACGTTCGGTTTCTCTGGCTGAGGGGGATTCGTCCACAAACGTCAGCCGCTAACCCGTTGAGTTTTAGAGTGTTGAACTATGACAAATTCCCTTTGGACGGCGATCGCCTGCCAGATTAGTCAAACCACTGGGCAACCCTTTACGGTGGAGCAACGGCGATCGGTGAGTGGCGGTTGTATTAACCAGGGCTACGGCCTGATGGGGGATGGGCAAAAATATTTTGTCAAAATCAACCAAGCTCACCAACGGGGGATGTTCGAAGCGGAGGCGTTAGGGTTAACTCAGATGGCGGCAACCCAGACGATCCGTGTGCCCCAACCGATTTGTTATGGCAGTGAGGGGGCTCAGAGTTATTTAGTGTTGGAATGGTTGGAGTTTGGCCGGGGCAATGGTGACAGTTGGTATCGCATGGGACAACAATTAGCTGCCTTACACCAAGCGGGGGGCAGTGATCAATTTGGTTGGCAAAGCCCAAATACTATTGGTTCAACGCCCCAGTTAAATCCTTGGACGGCTAGTTGGGCGGAGTTTTTTGCGGAACAGAGAATTGGTTATCAGTTAGAGTTAGCCCGGCGTAAAGGGGGCAATTTTCCCAATCCCTCGGTGGTTGTGCCCCAAGTGAAAGCATTACTCGGCGATCGCCATCCAAAACCAGCCTTAGTTCACGGCGATTTATGGTCAGGCAATGCTGCTGTGTTAACCAATGGGGAACCGGTCATTCTCGATCCAGCCACCTACTACGGCGATCCCGAAGTTGACATTGCGATGACCGAATTATTTGGTGGTTTCCCGGCGGGCTTTTATCAGGGTTACAATGCGGTTTCTTCGTTGGACAACGGTTATCAACACCGTAAAATACTGTACAATCTGTACCACATTCTCAATCATTTCAACTTATTCGGCGGTGGCTATGCCCAGCAGGCCCAGCAGATGTTACGGCAATGTTTACCCTAATCCCTTGCCCCAACGGACTTTCTAAGGCAGGATAACAATGGCAGATTTTCCGGCAAGAGGCATTATGTCCCACTCCTATCATTGTCGTATTTACGTTACCCTGCGTCCTTCAGTGCTGGACCCCGCTGGAACCGCTGTGCAATCGGGTCTTAAGCAATTGGGCTATGACGCTGTCGAGCAGGTGCGAATCGGTAAGTATATTGAACTCACCCTGAGCGCACCGGATCAAGCGACCGCAGAACAACAATTGGATGCCATGTGTGACCAACTTTTGGCAAATACGGTGATTGAAAACTATCGATTTGAAATTTCGGCTCACGAGGCGATCGCAGTATCATGACCAGTTTTGGTATTATTGTTTTTCCGGGTTCTAACTGTGATCGGGACATTGCCACTGTCACCCAGGGGTTACTCCATCAGCCAACCCGTTTTATTTGGCACCAAGAAACGGACTTAAACGATATTGATGTGGTGGTGCTGCCGGGGGGCTTTAGTTATGGTGATTATCTCCGCTGTGGGGCGATCGCCCGGTTTTCACC
>JBJOGT010000003.1:0-7214 GCA_046048115.1 Cyanobacteriota bacterium
ACGACGAATTTCTCCCACATCATTTGTACTTTGACGTTGAGAACCGATCGCATCAAATTCATCAAAAAAATAGACTCCTCTTGTTATTGTCATCGCATCAAAAATGAGTTTAAGACGACCAGCCGTTTCGCCCATAAATTTGCCAATAAGACTGTCATATAAAGTTGTGAATAAAGGCAATTGTAATTCCCCAGCTAAAGCTGAGGCCGTCATTGTTTTTCCTGAACCAGGTGGCCCGACCAGTAACAATTTTCGACGAGGAACAAGATTATACTCTCGCAATCGCTTTTGTTGTCTTTGTTCGGTCAATACCCGCTTAAGTTGGGATTCTAGCTCAGAGGGCAAAATCATATCCGACAATCTAGTGTCTGGATAACAGACTGCAACTAAATTCGCTAAATCGCCCTTGGGTTGTACTAAAGGAATTGGATCGCGGCTTTGCTGTATAACAGACTTTTTTTCTTTCGCTTGCTCGATCAATGCTCGAATTTCTTGAGCTAATTTGCCATGTCCTTGACGTGCTTCATGCGCAGCCATCTGTAAAGCAGCAGAATAAAACTGTTGCTCCTCTCCTTCTACATGACTTCGTAGAAGTGCTAGGACATGGCGTGCTGTGGACATAACGGTAGATTTACTCGGTCATTCCCAAAAATATTACAAAATCTTTCTCTGAGGCCAGTCTAACCTTTGTGACGTTTTTTGTATATCTTAGTTCAATTACCCGTCTGTAAAATGGGCAAGCAGGGTCTGATCGTCGATCCCGTAGGATGAGTTACGCAGTGCTAACCCACCAAGCATTTATTGCTAACATTATGTACCAATAAGGCGATCGCCGTTTTACGCCTTATCATTGACCACTAATCAGACCCAATAATTGTTCCGTGGAAACCTTGCCGCTGACATCAGTGCCTTCTAGCAAACTATCAGCCAGATCCCGTTTTTGGTGGTGGAGATCGACGATTTTTTCCTCAATGGTTTGTTTTGCCACTAAACGGTAAATGGTAACGGGACGCTTTTGGCCAATGCGGTGGGCCCGGTCTGAGGCTTGGTCTTCCACGGCGGGATTCCACCAGGGATCCATGTGAATGACGTAATCGGCGGCGGTGAGATTTAAGCCTGTGCCCCCGGCTTTTAGACTGATCAAAAAGACATCTCCTTCCCCATTTTGAAACGCATCCACCCGTTTTTTCCGTTCCTTGATGGGGGTACTGCCATCCAGGTATTGGTAGTGAATTTTTTGTTGATCTAAATAATTACGAATAATAGTTAGGTGATCCACACATTGGCTAAAGACCAAGGCTTTATGGTTGTTGTCTAATAACTCCTGCAAAATTTCCCCAAAGGTTTCTAATTTAGAGCTTTTAATCGGGGTATCAGGCAGGATCAAACTGGGATTACAGCAAGCTCGCCGTAGTCGCATAATTTCCGCCAATACCTGGAGATGTTTGGCTCCCGCTTGGGCGTCACTTTCTTCTAACTTGGCGATCGCCTGACGACGGAGGGCTTCATAAAAGGCGATTTCCTCTTGGCTTAGCTCCACTTGGATTAGGATTTCAGTACGGGCGGGAAGTTCCGTGAGGACTTGATTTTTGGTGCGGCGTAATAGGAAAGGTTGAATGAGGCGTTTCAGTTGTTGACGGGCAGCTTTATTGTTATCCCGTTCAATGGGGTTGGCAAAGCGTTGGTTAAAGCTCTCCAAAGATCCCAATAAACCAGGGTTAATGAAGCGGAATAAATTCCACAATTCCCCTAAATGGTTTTCGATGGGGGTTCCTGTGGTCATTAATTTAAATTCCGCCTGTAAATTCATCGCCGCCTGGGATCGTTTGGTGGCCATGTTTTTAATGGCTTGGGCTTCATCCAGTACGACAATTTGCCATTGCACCTTAGCTAAGAGTTCCGCCACATCTTCCTGTTGCAGCAAACCGTAGGTACACACGACTAAATCAAAGGGTTTCAGATTGTCCAGGGTGGCCGCCCGGTCGCCGCTACCGAATTGAAAGGGGTTGAGGGTCGGGGCAAAGCGATGGGCTTCACTGATCCAGTTGGGGCAAACGGAGGTGGGGGCTACGATCAGGGTCGGGCCAGCGGCGGCTTTGGTCAAAATTAACGCTAACGCCTGGAGGGTTTTACCCAACCCCATATCATCAGCTAGACAGGCTCCGACGCCCCAATGGGCTAAGCGGGCCAACCATTGAAAGCCTTCCCGTTGATAGTCCCGCAAATCTGCCTGTAACGTTGACGGTAGTTGGGGATCGAGATCCTTCATCTCCTTAATTTTTTTAAGATGCTCTTTCCAATGGCGATCGGCCTTGACTTGTTCCGCTTCGTCGAGAAAATCTTCCAACGCTAAGGCTGCCAAGGGATGAAAACGGCGGCCATCTCCGTATTTTTCCGAATAGGCTTTTAATTCCTCCAACCGCTGCCGAAATTCGTTGGTTAAGGCAAGAAACTGACCGTCGGCGAGGGGAACAAAGCGGCCGGGACTATTTTCCAGCAACTCCATCAACTGTTGTAATCCCACCACTAAATTGTCATCAACCTGCAATTCTCCTTCGGCGGCAAACCAATCCCGTTGCCGGTTAATGTTGAGCTTGAATTGTCCGAATCCTGCGGGGGAACTAACACGCATTTTTTCCCCTTCTGGCCATTCCACCCGGGCCTGATCCCCCAATTCCTGTAATTCCAACAGCAATTCCAAGCAATTTTCCGGGTCATCCAAATACCATTCTCCGCCGTCACTGTCATTGATAAATAAAGTCGGGCAGGCTTTAATCACGCTTTTGGCCTGTTGTTTTTCTGCGCTTAAATTGCGGGTGGTTTGATAACGTTTGCCGTCAATTTCCGTAATCACCGTTTCACCGCCTTTCCCCGGTTGGAAATAGGGGCCAACATCCCCAAAGGGCCGTGTTAACAGGGCAATCCGCAATCCTCCCTCTAGGGGTAACAAATGGAAATGGGGCAGGCTATGGGCGGGCAACGATTCCACATTGTCTAAACCGCCGCCGATGTCGGAATGAACTGTCACCAAACTGGCCACAGCATTGATGGCATTCATCACCTTTTCCTGGGCGGCGATCGGCACTTCGAGGCGATTTTTATTCCCCAAAATGGTGGCAATGCGGCGATGCTCCGGGGTCACGGCAATGACTTTCAAACGGGTTAAACTCTCTTTGATGGCAATGACGTCACTTTCACTAGAAATGCGTGGCTCTAGCTTAATCACCAGTTTTTTATTGCCCGTTTTTTTAATCTGTAACTGCGGTTCTCCGGCCACAATGTCAATGGGAATGTTAGGGTTATCCTCCCAAAAAACCAGGGGATGGCCAATTAATTCCACCAACGCTTTGTCGTTAAATTGATAGTCTACTTGACCGTAATAGCCATAGGAATAGGTTTCGATGTGCCCACAGACCCGTTCATCCTGGGGACTGAGATAATCCACATCGGCCGATCGCCGACTGAGGCGTTTCATGGCGATCGCCCGTCCCGCTGTCCATTCCCCTTTTTTACTCAAGCTTTGTTCCTTGGGAGAAAGATGAACATTTTCAGGACTGTAATAGGTGACAAACCAGGCCAGGCGTTTATTGGCTCCGGTAACAGCGGCGTGGGTGGTGGTGGTGGTCCGGGTATTGGTCAGGTTAGCGAGGGCTTGAAGGGATAATTCCCATTCACTCTGGGGTTTGATGATATCTAGAACGCTGACAATGCCCGTTTTTTCTTGCCATTCCGTTGCCATGGTTTCATATATCGTTTTATTCTCGGACTCATAACGCCCAAGGAGGTCAGCAATGGTCATGGCAAACCACTGATAATCGGCCCGAAAGGCATCTTGATAAAAACTTTTTGCTTCCGCTAACCAAGGAGATGAACTCTCTTTTTGCAGCCAATGGTGGATCAGTAATTTAACAAAGGACTCAATACTAATTTCACCGGGGGAAAAATCACAATGATTTTCAAGATAGGTGCGGGCGTTACGATCGCCGTTTAACCAGTCCACTACAGAATCAAAAAGATTATAAACCCCTACATAGTGTCCTGCCTTGAGGGCAATTTTGATGAAGTCCTGGGCTTTAGTTAGGCTTTGGGGCGATCCCTCGCCAATAAGAGCAAATAAACACAAAATGCCCGATAAATCAGAAAAATAAATTTTGCGTTTGCCCGTTAACCGCCGTATCCCTTTTAAAGCCGTTTCGTAATTGGCGATCGCCTCGGCATATTGCCCTTGCAGTAAGGCAACACTGGCTTGAATGATGAAGGAGTAACAGGGATGGAGGTCTTTGCCGTTAGTTTCTAAGCGCTTTATTAGTCGTTTTAGATCGTCTAATTCCCCCCGAAAAAAGAATTGATCTTGGGCCGTTAGGAGGGCAACTAAAATTTCTTCGCCAATGGGAGATTCCACTTTTTCCAAGGCAAATTCCTTGAGAATTTCAAAGCTTTCGTCGGCGGGGGATAATCTTTCTAAAGACTGATCCATCAGATCAGTCAACGCAATTGACAGAAATTTTGGCTGTAGACCACTTAACCATTCACTATCAAAGGGATTATTGATCGTCTTGAGTAAAATATCTGAAAATGATAACCGTGGCCGACTAGAAAAATGATAGTAATCCTGAAATTGTTGTTCGATAAATTCTAAATCCTGACGATAGATGCCAATGCGAACTTCCCGAATGAAATAATCTTCTGACGGAAAATTTCGGCGATCGCTATAACCCATCGTCTTAATTTCTTCATGTTTACTTACCAGATCCGCAAGTTGATCATAGCGTCCGCTTTTCACCGCTTCTCGACAGGGAATATCCCGCAACAATTCATGGCAAACCCAGCGGCTTTGCTTCCCTTTTTTAATAAGGCCAGATTCAAGCAACTGGGTTAGCATGGCTTTGAAATGGACTTCAAGCCCCGGCTGGAGAGGTAACCCTAACTCCGTTTTAATTTCCCGCAAGCAATCCACTAAAAACGTTTGAGTTACCCCCGCATAGGCGATCGCCAAAAGACGAATCATTTCTTTCCCCAGGGGCGACAATGCGTCGTACTGGGCATGAACGGAAACGGTATCTGACTCTTTTGAACTCTGTATATTTCCCATAGTGTTGCGGCCTTAAGTGAGACAGAATGACTAAAACTTTATCCCTGTCAATTATTCAATTAATTATCCCATTGATTATTCTTTTCACTTTAGTGTAACGCCTGTCCAAAAATCAAAGTGCCCCCCAATTTGGGACAGGGTCTCAACAAAAATTTATGTATTAATATTTTCCTCGCTAGGAGCAATGCCATGGTTGACTGTTAAATTACCGTAACCATAATCAACATAAACGGCGATCGCCAAGGGTCGGTAAAGAAAACTTCCAACCCCTGACGGTTACAGCCGACCGAGTTAACCTAGTCCTGGGGCAGACGGGGCTTCTGTGTTGATATCCAAGGGCACTCCCCCGGTAATGTGGGTCACCGCATCTTTCAACGCTTCAGTGCGATCGCCGTAGCAGTTTTGGGGCGGCACAAAGCGGAAAACATTCAGCTTTTCTAAACGACGCTTTGTTTGACCCGCTGCCCCGACGATGTAAACCTGACGGCCTTTTTCCGCCGCTTCCTCAATGGCATTTTCCAAAGCTAAGGAGGCCGTTACCCCAAGGTGAGGCACTTCACTGACATCAAAAATAATGGCCGCACATTCCTTAATGGCATTGTGTTCTCGGGAGATGGCCTTAGCGACCCCAAAGATCATTGGGCCACTGAGTTGAAACAAAAGCACCTGCCCATTCGCCTCATCGATCCAACGCTTTTCCGTCGGCGAAAGCAGAATTTCATCGTCGGCATCGGTGATCGTTTTCACTGATTCAGACTGGAGGCTACTCATCTTATCAATGGTAAGGACGTTGGCAACAAAAACCCCTACCCCCACCGCCGCAATCAGATCAACAAGGACGGTTAACGCAATCACCCCGTACATGATCAGGGCGCCTTTGATGGACACATGGTGGGCCCGCTTCAGAAAACCCCAGTCAATAATGTCAATCCCCACCTTAAAGGCAATCCCCGCTAACACCGCCAAGGGAATGGTGGCCGCTAATTTGGCTGCCCCTAAAATCACCACCAGCAAGACCATTGCCCGCGTTAAACCTGATAGGGCAGTCTGGCCCCCTGATTGGATATTAACCACGGTACCCATGGTGGCCCCGGCTCCGCCTAGACCGCCAAATAAGCCCGACATTAGGTTTCCGATCCCTTGACCAATCAATTCTTTATTGGAATTGTGCTCTGTGCGAGTCAAACTATCCGCCACTACCGAGGTCAGCAACGCATCAATACAACCCAACATCGCTAAAACAATCGCATCTACGACCATGACCCGAAATTGGTCTGCCCGAAAAACAGGAAGTTGTAGCGCTGGTAACCCGGCTTGAATTTCACCAATGCGGCGAATATCAACATCGGCAAATACCACCAAAGACAACACTGTCCCAACAATCAAAGCTACCAATTGGGGCGGGGCATATTTTTTCAACTTGGACGGCATGAACCAAATAATACCGACCGTTAATAGGGCCAACAGGGTTTCAATGGGTTGCACATTGGATAATAATTCCGGCAACGCTTTAAGGGTTCCAATTACCCCCCCTTTAGGACTGGCTTGGCCCAGAAAAGGCGCTAGTTGCAAAATCACCAAAATAATCCCAATCCCCGACATAAAGCCGGAAATGACGGTGTAGGGCATCATGGTGATGTATTTGCCCAGTTTTAAAAATCCAAAAGCAATTTGGAGTAACCCCGCCATCATGACGACGGTGAAGGCCATGGCTAAACCGTTGTCGGGATCAATGGCGACCAGACTGGCAATAATGGCGGTTTGTACCACCGTCATTGGACCGGTAGGTTCAGAAATCAGGGTCGGCGTCCCACCAAACAAAGCTGCGAAGAAACCGACGATGACAGCCCCCCATAAACCGGCTGTGGCTCCTGCCCCAGAGGCGATCCCGAAGGCAAGGGCCATGGGCAAGGCAATCACCGCCGCTGTGACCCCCCCAAAAATGTCGCCCTGGACATTTCTAAAGTTAATTTTGTTGGTTATTTGCATTTTAAAAAATCCTACAATAGTTTTTTATTATAGTTTTATGTTTATCGGTTTGTATTTATTCATTCAAATTAATCTACCCTAAGTCGGGAGAGTAGACAATGGATGTAATTGTAATTTTTTTAAAGCGGTTGTC
>JBJOGT010000004.1:0-2755 GCA_046048115.1 Cyanobacteriota bacterium
TCCAGATCTTGGTGTAAGTCCGTTAAAATTGGGGCAAAGATTTGGTTAATGTTGTCGATTAACGGGGCATGGGTGCGAAAACTGATGCTGAGGGGAATGGTGTTATTGAGGCGATCGCGCCATTGTTGAAAGACTTGAATATCTGCCCGTCGAAACCCATAAATCGACTGTTTTTCATCCCCCACTAAGGTTAAGGTTTTGCCCTCGGTTAAGGCTTCTAGCAGTTTGCCTTGGGTGGGGTTAGTATCCTGAAATTCATCAATCAAAAAAGCTTGCCAACGGTGCTGATAATAGTCCCTAATGTCTGGTTTTTCGAGGGCCTGTAAAGCGTGAATTTCCAAATCATTAAAATCTAAAAGACGTTGTTTACGTTTAGCTTCGGTCAAAAAATGGCGAACAAAAGTAAACGCTTTTCGCAGGTCGGGGAGCATGACTTCCATCTGCTCATCCAGTTCTCCCCATTGCATCGTCACTAGGGAAATATCAGGAAACTCTTTGGTAAAATCCCGCCAATCAATTAAGGCTCGTCTGACTGTTTTAAGTGTCTCCTGATCTGTCCAATTCTTTTGACTGCCGACAGTTCCAACTTTCAATTTTTTCCAGGCTGAGAATGCTGTTTGAAAAACCTCACCTTGGACATCTTTTTGATGGGTTTCAATCGTTTCAATTAAAGTTAATGCTGCCTGTCTTATCGTTTCTAACTTATCACCTGCTTTTCCTTGATTTTGACTAATAATTTCGTGGGCTTCCTGCCAAAAAAGATGGTTGAGTAAAGTTTGAATAATTTGAGTTTGGGTTGTTTGAAGATCGGGTAACCAATCCTCTCGATTGTGTTGCAATGCTTCCTCCGCGCTGAGGGGATCTTGTAAAAAGACTTCCATCGCCGCTTTCATCAAGGAATAGAGAATTTGAGCGTAAAGCTGATTGGGTAATTGATCCAAGGCGATCGCCATCTGTTCCGCTTGCCATAACTGCCCTTCCCACTCATCCAGGGGGATAAAATCTGCTGGCACTCCCGCCGCTTCGGGGTGTTCTCGACAGATCCGGGCCGCAAGGGAATGAAAGGTACAAATGGGAGCCGCTTCTAATTCCGCTAACCAATCAAACCGTTCTGGGGCTTCCCGCTCAACCGTTTGGCGAATCCGAGACCGTAGCTCCGTGGCTGCTTTATCAGTGAAGGTCATGGCGACGATTTGCAATGGCGATCGGCTTTGTGTCCGTAGGTGAAATAAATACCGACTCGCCAGCATATAGGTTTTGCCCGTTCCCGCCCCGGCGGTAATGGCCACGCTTTTTGATGCGTTTGCCGCCTGTTCTTGTTGCGATGTTAAAGCCATTTTGTCAATTCCTTAATTGCCAAATTTTAGATATATTACTGATTCTTTAGGAGTGTTTAAATTATAGAATAAAAAATAATTTCAATAATTTTCCACAGTCGATTGAGCTACAGGACGGATTAGGGAAAGCAATGCTAGAATTAAATCTATCTCCCAGTTCAGGAATCACTGATAATGTCTATTTCCCTGACCATTCCCGTTGATGCTAAAACAGCAGATGCTTTCGCACGTTTATCAGTTCAGGAAAAGGAAAAGTTAACATTCTTGCTTAGTCTTCAGATGAAGAACTCGTTAAATTCTGATATTTCACTATTAGAGATTATGGATGACATCAGCCAGGAAGCCGAAGAAAAAGGATTAACCCCTGCCATTTTAGAGTCGCTGTTAGACGATGAGTAGGCGTTATGTTTTTGACACCAATGTTTTAGTCAGTGCAGTTCTTTCGGCTCACTCAGTTCCTAGGCAGGCTTTTAATTCGGCTTTTACTACAGGAACAATTTTGATGTCCTATTCTATCGTAAATGAATTGAACGAAGTGTTAAGTCGTCCTAAGTTTAGGCGCTACTTGTCTGCTGAAAAAAGAGATATTTTTCTATGGTCTTTATTTCGTAAGGCAAGGTTTATTGATGTGATTAAGGAGAAAATAGATATCTGTCGAGATGCTAAGGATAATCAATTTTTAGAATTGGCCGTCAATGGTGAAGCCGATTTTATTATTAGCGGTGATGACGATCTGTTGGTACTCAATCCATTTGGTAATACCCTAATTGTAACGCCAAGAATATTTTTAGACCGCTTCAGTTAAACCCCCTTACGTTGTAAACGATCGCCCTGACGACAAACCAATTCATTCGTGCAATATCGGCAAGCCTCCCGGTCTCGATCTGGGGCAACGGGGTAAACTCCTGTCTGAAAATGTTGCTTGAATCCTGCGAGAATTTCCCTGAGTTCTGTTTCGGAGATTACCTGTCTAGGAGAAATATCTTTGGCTTTACTGAGGGAATAATACAGCATTTTTGCCACCGGCTCTCCCGGATATAACGCGGCTCCGCCAACGGCTTTGTAGAGCGGTAACTGTAAATCAATTTTGGCTTTGTCTTCATGATCTTTAATGCCTTTGGGAATTGTCCCCCCAGATTTGTAATCGATCAAAACCAGACCTTCTTCACGGCGATCGATCCGGTCAATATAGCCTTTAATTTTTAAATCTTCAATTTCCCCTTGAAATTCTTGCTCTAAGGCTAATATTTCCACTGGTTCAGGTAAAAAGTCTGGCTGCAACATTGCCCGTTTGAGAATTTTGATTAATTCCTGACGCTGATGATCCCAAGCGTGAAAGTTCGTCACCTCTATTTTTTTCTCCTCGGCAATATAGTTTTCTGCCTGCTGAAACCATTCCCTGAGCTTGTCATCATCAA
>JBJOGT010000005.1:0-6273 GCA_046048115.1 Cyanobacteriota bacterium
CGGGGGCGGCATTTATGCTTGGCAAACACGTCGCTATTTTACCCAAGCGATGGCTGAGCTTCCGACTCACCAAGAGGCCTTTGGTCAATCCCCGGTTCCCTCAACCCCGCCAACGGCGATCGCCGGGCCCACCTCCGAAGCAATACTGCATATTCAAGGAAAGTTGCGTCATCTGGAACAGGATTTACAAAAAAGCCAAACGGCATTGCAGGCAACCCTGGCGGATCGGGATGAGTTATCCCATAACTACCAATCCCAAGAAAAGGTTTTGGCGACTCTACGGCATCAGCTAACCCAACAGCAGGCGGAGGAAGGCGATCGCCTCAGTGCCCTCAAGCGACAAAATCAGGAATTACTGCAAGAAAATAGCAATTTATCGGATCGACTGCGGCAATCGGTCAATAGCCTAGCGGAAGCCCGCCCCAAATTGTTGCAATTAGAGACATTGGAAGCTAAAAATCAGCAACTAACGGAACAACTGCGGCAGGTTACTCAGGATCGACCCACGGTAATGACCCCGCAATGGGCTGAGCGGGAAAAAACGTGGCAACAGCAGAACCAAACGCTCATAGATCAGGTAGGTCAATTAGAACGGCAAGTCGAGCAATTAACCACCGAACGGGATCATGCCCAGCGGGATTTAGGGACCCTGAATGAACGGGCAGCAGTGTCTCAGGATCAGATCAAAGCCCTTGAAGCCGCCCTCCAAAAACTCACCCAGGCCCAACAGGCTTGGCAAGGGGAGCGGGATCAACTCAATGCTAAGTTAACGAATTTGGACGCAACCCAACAATCTTTGGCCCTAACCAATCAGGCGTTGACGGTTAAACTTGAAGCTACCCAAGCCCAAGGCGATCGCCTTAAAGCAGAGAAAAAAGAACAGGCACTGGCATTGCAAGGGGCCCAAGCTGACTTAGTCAAGCTCCAACAACAATTGGTAGACCTAATAGAGGCCCAAGCCCAATTTCCGGCTCAACTGGATGTCCCCCCGACGGAATCTAAAGCCGGTGGCATTGACCCTGATGCAACGGTAACGGAATCGCAAACCCTGGAATCTCCCCTAGAACTAGAACTAGAAGTTGTTCCTGAGTCAGAGCCGGATGTTGACACTGGCGCTAACAATGCTAAACCGCTGATTGAAACCGAAGCGGAGCCTGGGGTTGATACTCATGCTGATATTGTCGTCCCCGTAGTTGAAACCGAAGCGGAGTCGGAATCAATTGTCCCTCAATGGGATGGCATGGAACATATCCCGCCCACCACAACTGTCCCTGAACCCGCCATGGAATCTACAACTGAACCTGAGGCAATGGGGGCCATTGAATCTAATGCTAAACCTGATCCTGAACCGCCGGTTACCACAGAGGTACTCCAAAACCATTCCTTCAATGACAAAAAAGTGGTGATTTTAGGAACCCTCAATGCAATGAACCGGGAAACTGCCAAGAACCGCTTGCAAGATCTGGGGGCTCACTATACCAGTGCCCCGAGTTCCAAGACTGATTACGTGGTGGTGGGTAAAGCCCCCGGCGCTAAGCTCAAAAAAGCGCAAAAGTTAGGTATTCCCCAACTCTCTGAAGCGCAATTTTTGGAAATGTTAGGGGAATAATCCCCAACAAGCATCAAAACAGTTCTAAGGCTATGCTATTAGGCGTTGGTTTTAGGAGTGAATTGCATGTTTGCTTTGCCTCAATCTGGCGATCGCCGGACGCAAATACTCCGAGTCTTGCTGAGCAACGGCTGGGACTATATGAATCGTGTGCTGACGGGGGGGAATGCGGATGAACCTCAGCTCCCGACCCCGGAAGTGCTACGACGCATCCTAGTAGAATTGGGACCGTTCTACATCAAGTTAGGACAGTTGATGAGTACTCGTCCCGATCTCTTGCCCCCCAGCTATATTGATGCCTTGAGTGCTTTACAATCCAATGTGCCTCCCGTTCCCTGGGCAGAAATTGAGCAACTATTGGAGAAAGACTTCCCCGCCCCCTTACCTGAAACCTTTGCCGAAATTAACCCCCAGCCGATCGCTGCCGGTTCCATTGGCCAAATCCATAAAGCCATGTTGTTAACCGGAGAAGCAGTGGCAATTAAAATTAAGCGTCCTGGCATTGACAATGTGGTGGAACAGGATAGTTTACTGATTAAAGACATTGCCGACCTAGTATCTCTAACGGATTTTGGCCAAGATTATGACATCGTCAAATTAGCGGACGAATTCACCCAAACCGTTAAAGCCGAATTGAATTTCACCACTGAAGCGGGCTACACCGATACCCTACGGAAGAATCTATCCGAAACCACCTGGTTTGATCCCAATCAGGTCATTATTCCCAAGGTTTATTGGCAATTCACCAATGAAAAGTTCTTGGTCTTGGAATGGCTCGACGGTGTGCCGATTTTAACCGCCGATGTTACCCAACCCCCTACTGACAAATCCTTAGAAGAACGGAAACAGGAAATCACCACCCTATTATTTAGAGCGTTTTTCCAGCAACTTTACGTGGATGGTTTTTTCCACGCCGATCCCCATCCGGGCAATCTTTTCTACCTCGATGATGGACGCTTAGCCATTATTGATTGCGGGATGATTGGTCGTCTTGACCCCCGCACCCGAGAACGTTTGACAGAAATGCTGCTGGCGATCGTTGACCTTGATGCTAAACGTTGTAGCCAACTCACCGTGGAGTTATCAGAATCCATCGGTAAAGCCAATCTGCAACGCCTCGAAGTTGATTACGAACGCATGTTGCGAAAATACTACGATCTGAGCTTAGCGGAATTTAAATTTAGTGAAATCGTCTATGAATTTTTACAAATTGCTAGGGTTAACAAACTCAAAGTCCCTGCCAGCCTAGGGCTATATGCCAAGTGTTTAGCCAACTTAGAAGGAGCCGGACGCCAATTTAACTCGGATTTAAATTTGTTCAATGAAATTAATCCTTTGATCACCGATTTATTTCGCCGTCAATTATTTGGCACCGCACCACTACAAACAGCACTCCGCACAGTTTTAGACCTCAAAGCGATTTCCCTGAAAACGCCCCGACAAATGGATGTTTTTCTCGATCGCCTGACGACGGAAACCTTACAATGGAACGTGCGAATTCCAGACATTGACCCCATACGCCGCAGCATTGACAAATCGGCCAATCGTCTCTCCTTTAGCATTGTTCTAGGATCGTTGATTATGGGGGCAGCCATTATTTCCGTCGGCTCTAATAGTCAACAATTAACCTTTGTGGCTAATATTTTATTTGCAGCAGCAGCGCTGGTGGGATCCTGGTTGGTGATTAGTGTTTTACGATCGGGGCGTTTGAAGTAAAGGTCGTGCCTTAAATTGTTGCAAGAACTGCAATTATTTTATACTAAGCTAAGATTGATTGGGTACCGATTCCCCGCCAACGGTGTCCTTCACTCGAGTAGACTAGGGCGTAAATATAGCCACCCCAGATTGACGCAGAGTCTTTATGGAAGATTAGCCTGGACACAAAAACGGTAGTCGGACTTGCGCCACTCTCTACTAGGGCTGGAGAGCTTGGTGAAGTTGCTCTTTATCTTACGGAACAAGGACAGTACAAAATATCGAGGTAACCAATAAAGACCTGTCTACCCCCAATGCTGACTTCCTTACATTTTCAAGATGTCTTCACCGGACTGTTTTTTATCGCCCTTGACCAGGGATTAGCCATATCACAAATTGCGGCTAAAAATCCCAGCCCAAATTGCGAATATTCGTGGTTTCAATGCGGGGCGTCACCAAGGCATTATTGTAAGCAGTTTTAATCTGTTCACAAATAAAATCAAAAATCGGCGCATAGTGATCCAAATTCTGGAGCTGTTCGCTAACAATTTCAAACCCCTCTTCCCAGGGAAATAGGGTCACTAAAAAGCCCCCTTCCAGCCGCTCCAAGGAAACTGACACCACCACAATTTCTGCCTCTTCATCATCGGGGCGATCGGGATCGGCATAGAGCTTAATCGCCGGATAAAAGTGCATCGCCCCCTGTTCATCAAAATTGACATTCTGCAATTCCACTGGACAACCGAGATAATCCCCCATAGTCTGCAAAAAAAGTTCCACAAATTTTTCACAGGTTGCCATCGCCTGCTGGGAAGCTTGCCGTGCCGTGGCAAAGGATTGACAAAGTTCCGCATATCGACTCATAGACCATTCTCCCCAGCAAAAAATCGATCACATTGGCTTACCACACAGCGGATCTTCGCAGGATCGCCACTAGATCGTTATTAAACCAGAAATAACGTTCCCACAAACCCCCAAAAAGTTTAAGTTTCCACCAACCGTTTTTTCAAGGCCTTGGATCGACGTAGCGCTGTCTTATTGGTTGGCTCGATCGCCAGGGTTTGGTCATAGAGTTCCACCGCTTTATTAACCATCTGCTTTTTCTCGTAAACATTCGCTAAATTATTTAAGGCAATCACATAATCGGGATAAAGTTTTAACGCATCTTTATAGTGACGAATTGCTAAATCCAACTGCTCTTGGGCAAAATAAGCATATCCCATGGCGTTATAGATTAGAGCCTTATTTTCTGGCTCAACGTCAGACTCAGCCTTGAGGGCTTTTTGAAACAAACTTACCGATTGAGAATACAGCTTTTTGTCTAAGTAAATACTACCCAGTTGATAATATTCCTTGGCGGTACCTTTGCTATTTTGCAATTTTTTTTGCAGCTTACCAAACGTATTTTCTAAGCGGCGGGCTTTGATAACTTGACTGAAGACAAAAACCCCCAGCCCCCCAAGAATGATCAATAAACCAGAAAGATAAATAACAGGTAAGGAATCCGTCATGGGAAATAATGCTTTTGTGTTTAATTAAGTAATTAAGAAAGATGTTAAAAGCGGTAAGGGAATCCCCGTGGGGAACTTCTGCAACCGAATCACAGCTTACTACCGTCTGTAACCTTATGGTAAGGGGGACAGAATCCCCTGTCATTCCGATGGAAGGCTTGCCGGGAAGGGTAAACCAACATTAAAATTTGTTAAGTGTTCACTCACTCGTCAAAAATTATTAGGTCTAGTTAAGAATGCGCGTTGCAATTGTGGGAGCCGGGTTAGCGGGAATGGCCACCGCTGTGGAATTGGTGGATGCGGGTCATGAGGTGGAATTATACGAAGCGCGGAGTTTTATCGGCGGCAAGGTAGGGAGTTGGGTGGATAAGGACGGTAATCATATCGAAATGGGGCTGCATGTCTTTTTTGGCTGCTACTACAATTTATTCGACCTGATGAAAAAGGTCGGCGCCATCGATAACCTCCGCCTCAAGGAGCATACCCATACTTTTGTTAACCAAGGGGGACGAATCGGGGAATTGGATTTTCGCTTCCTGACCGGTGCTCCTTTTAACGGTTTAAAAGCCTTTTTTACGACATCTCAACTGGGGACCCAGGATAAAATTGCCAATTCCATCGCCTTAGCCACCAGTCCGATTGTGCGGGGATTAGTGGATTTTGAGGGAGCCATGAAAACGATTCGGGAATTAGACCGGATCAGTTTTGCGGAATGGTTTTTAAGTAAAGGGGGGAACCAAGGCAGCCTCAAGAAAATGTGGGACCCGATCGCCTATGCGTTAGGGTTTATCGACACGGAAAATATTTCAGCCCGCTGTATGTTGACCATCTTTCAACTGTTTGCGGCCCGGACGGAAGCCTCGGTGTTGCGGATGTTGGAAGGTTCCCCAGCGGAATATTTACACAAACCGATTCAAAATTATTTGGAAGCACGGGGGGCAAAATTCCACACCCGTCGCCTGGTCAAAGAAATCCATACCAAAGAAATTGACGGCGAAACCCAGATTACTGGCCTGGCGATCGCCAATGGCAGTGAGGTAGAAACCGTAACAGCGGATGCCTATGTGGCGGCCTGTGACGTACCAGGAATTCAAAAATTATTGCCGGAAACGTGGCGGACAAAATGGGACTTTTTCAACAAAATCTATTACCTCCGGGCCGTTCCCGTGGCCACGGTGCAATTACGGTTTGATGGTTGGGTAACGGAATTGAATGATCCCGAAAAACGGAAGCAACTGGAAACCGCCTGTGGTTTGGATAACTTGCTTTACACCAGCGACGCAGAATTTTCCTGCTTTGCCGACCTCGCACTGACCAGTCCCGCCGACTACTACCGCGAAGGGGAAGGATCATTGCTGCAATTGGTGCTTACCCCCGGCGATCCCTTTATGAAAGAAAACAATGAGGCGATCGCCTATCGAGTGTTGAAACAGGTTAAAACCCTCTTTCCCTCGGCAG
>JBJOGT010000006.1:0-3587 GCA_046048115.1 Cyanobacteriota bacterium
TTCGCCAACCAGCGTCCCTCTGTGGCGTTGTGGGAATGAAGCCGACCTATGGATTAGTGTCCCGCTTTGGCTTGGTGGCCTATGCGTCGTCGTTAGACCAGATTGGCCCCTTTTCCCGCCGGGTGGAGGATGCGGCAATTTTACTCCAGGCGATCGCCGGTTACGATGCCAAGGATTCCACTAGCTTAAAGGTGGAAATTCCTGACTATACCAAGGCGTTAAAACCGGATTTAAAAGGCGTCAAAGTCGGCGTGATTACCGATGCCTTTGGGGAAGGGTTAGACGACACCGTGAACCAGGCCGTTCAAACGGCGATCGCCCAACTAAAAGACCTGGGGGCCACTATTCAGGAAATTACCTGTCCCCGTTTCCGGTCTGGGATTGCCGCCTATTATGTCATTGCCCCATCGGAAGCCTCGGCGAATTTAGCGCGGTACGATGCGGTCAAATACGGTATTCGGGAAGATGCCGGTAATTTGATGGAAATGTATACCCACACCCGGGCCAAGGGATTTGGAGCGGAAGTCAAACGCCGCATTATGCTAGGAACCTATGCCCTGTCAGCGGGCTATTACGATGCCTATTATTTAAAAGCCCAAAAAGTCCGTACCCTGATTAAGCAAGATTTTGATCAAGCCTTTGAAAAAGTAGACGTGTTGGTCTGCCCCACCGCCCCGACCACAGCTTTTAAAGCGGGGGAAAAAACCGATGATCCGTTGAGTATGTACCTGTCGGATTTAATGACCATTCCCGTCAACCTTGCCGGTTTGCCGGCCATGAGCATTCCCTGCGGCTTTGATGATCAAAATTTACCCATTGGTCTGCAACTGGTGGGCAATGTACTGGGGGAAGCAATGCTATTTCGGGTGGGTTATGCCTATGAACAGGCCACCGACTGGCACCAACGCACCCCCAATTTAGGTTAATTTCCCATGACCATTGATCCCCAACAATTACGACAGCGGGTGGTCAACTACGCCACCACCGCCATCGAGACCGGCGATCCCTCCGCTTGGTTTGAACCGCTTTACCAAGCCGCCGACCATGATCCCAACCAAGTTCCCTGGGCAAAATTAGCCCCCCATCCCCAACTCCAAAATTGGCTAGATCAACAGCCCACAGCAACCGTTCCCAAAACCGCATTGGTGATTGCCTGTGGGTTGGGGGATGATGCCGAAGCCTTAGCGGCCAAGGGTTACAAGGTCACCGCCTTTGATATTGCCCCCACGGCGATCGCCTGGTGTCGAGAACGCTTTCCCAATTCCGGGGTGAACTACCAAGTGGCGGATGTGTTAAATTTACCGGCGGATTGGCAAGGAAAATTTGACGTGGTGTTTGAGTGCCGCACCATCCAGGCCCTGCCCCTATCGTTACGCACGGCAGTGATGACGGCGATCGCCGCTACGGTGGCGACCCAAGGTTACCTGTGGGTTATTACCCGCCTACGGGACGATCAAACAATGCCAGATGGCCCGCCCTGGGCGATGAGCGAGACTGAATTAGGCTACTTCACCCAGTTAGAGTTTACCGAATGTCAACGGAGTCCCTTCGTGGAAGCCAAAGCCCCTGAAATCATCCAAGTTGCCATCCTCTGGCAGAAAGCATAGCAACCGACTCCTTCCTGTCAAAGGGGGGAAGGAACCTCCTACCCAAAGAACGAGCCAAAAAGTAGCGGGGCTTACAGTATCGGTTTTATGTTTTTTTGCTAGTCAAACCCTCGTATTCTTCTTTATTCTTTTTATTCTTCGTCGCCCCCACCGATCCCAATGCCGGTGTTGTAGATTTCAGCATTTTGAATATTAATTCCTTCAACCGATGCACCAGTCACATCCACATCATAGAGTTTTGCATAGGCAAAATCCGCAGATTTCAAATTGGCATGGTTAAGGATCGCATTGGTAACCATGGCGCCCCGGAGATTGGCATTTTGTAAATTTGCCCCGGTTAGATCAGCCCCTTCTAAATTTGCTTCATCTAACTGCGCTCCCCGAAGATTCGCATTCCGTAAATCAGCACCGATCAAATGGGCGCCGCTGAGATCAGCCCCCTGTAAATCACAACTCATGCAGGCGTTGGTTTCTCGTAATTGTTGAATATGTTCGGGATTTTGGGCTACAACCGGATTACTCAACATCAAAGGGCTGGTTAACAAAATTCCCAATGCCATTACAGTAGTTTTCATGGTTAATCTCCTCGCGCTTCATACAATCTTACTGTGATCAGCTTATCGAGAAGCAAGGAGGATTGTCTTCACCCATCTGGGCTAATTGTTGCGGTTTTTCTTCCTGCTTCAATTTCTCGCCACAAATCAATGGAAACGACGGCGGCGATCATTTATTGGCACCGCTAATGTGGCGATTGCCATCTTGATTAATTGTCAATCTGCCTGGAGACGTTTTGCTGATCAGGCAACTAATCAATATTTAATAACTGATCAATGAAATAAGGACAAACGGCTGGAAAGTTAATAGCGTTTTCGGTTTTAATCTGCACCGCCTTCAATGAGCGACGATAAATTCTGTCCAATTCTCAGAGGAGGTAATTGTAAAGGGTTTTTGTTAGGCGATCGCCGAGTTGGACACTGAAATTATTTTGCGAGATATTATGGCTCAAAAACTAGCGTAGAATCAATAATGAAGTTGCGTTGCTTGAATAAGTTTGATCATTTTCAGGGCTTGTTTACGATTTTGATCAACCCACCAAGCCAAATCCTCAAAGACAGCTTGGTCAAATTCCAAGTTTCTTACTCACTTCCTCCAAGCTCAGACCCGATCGCCGATTTTTTGCCGCCAACAGCCGTTGCTTCATCGTTTCATTCTGCAACAAATAAGCGGTTTCCCTTTCCGCTTCAATTTCTCGCCATAAATCAATGGGAACGACTGCGGCGATCGTTTCCCCATTTTCGTCGGCCAAATACTGAACACTGCTGAGACTCATACGCCATAACCATTCATCACAGTTCGTTGTCCATAATTGTAGCGATTATGGGGGTTTCGGCGGACTATATGCTGTCCATGGCTGGGATCAAAAACAGCTTTGTCGATCGCCGATTAGCAACAAACCCATTTGTGTCGCATGAAACCCAGTTTCGTTAGCAACAAACTCACCCAGGGGGTTAGGATGCAAATACTTTGCTTTTTCTATCTGGGATGAGACCATGGCTCCCGTTGAGTACCATTATGATCGCTTTCCCCCCCAAGCCATTGACTATGGGGCCCTCATTTCCCTCATTGGCCCCGCTAATGCGGCGATCGCCCGTTATGACGGTGTACTTTCGGCCATTCCCAACGCCAAAATTTTATTAAGTCCCCTGACCACCCAAGAAGCGGTTCTCTCGTCCAAAATTGAAGGAACCCAAGCAACCATGGGGGAAGTGCTGGAATTTGAAGCAGATGGAGATCAGAAACAATATTCCAGCGAAAAGCGTAACGATATTCAAGAAATTCTCAATTACCGCAAAGCAATCAATACGGCGATTGAGCAATTGCAAACCTTACCCCTGTGTCAACGGGTCATTTTAAATACCCACCGAATCTTGATGGACAGTGTGCGGGGTCAAGGGAAAGCCCCTGGGGATTATCGCAAAA
>JBJOGT010000007.1:0-4252 GCA_046048115.1 Cyanobacteriota bacterium
GACCAGAGGCCGACAAACGGAATTCCAGGGCTAACACTTTGTACTATCATCGTCACGTCAGTCAGGGGCAAAGGGGACGGGCAAGATAAACGCATCTAAACCCTCAAACCTTTATCGAAAAACTGGGTTTAGGTACTGTGGGTTCGCTCATTTTGGGAATGCTTTTGGAATTAATTCCAGAATCTTTGCCAAAAATTAATGATAGCAACATAGGACTGTATCATATAGCGTACGAGGCTTATGTGTCATCACTACATTCAGATCACCACCCAATCTTTAATAATCTTTGTTAGCCCAAAACTCCTCTTATCTTTACGGCTGACTTTGTAAGTGGAAGCCTTAGGTATGGTGAGCGCCGTTGACCCGCAATACTTCCCCTGTAATATAACTACTCGCCACCGGAGACAACAAGAATGCCACTGCCCAGGCAATTTCTTCGGGTTTACCAAAGCGGCGGAAGGGAATTTCTTTAGTAATTTTTTCACGGATGTCTTCGCGGATCGCCAAGGTCATTTCCGTATCAATAAAACCAGGAGCCACCGCATTAGCCCGTACCCCATATCGTGCCCCTTCCCGTGCCAGGGATTTCATCATGCCGATTACCCCAGCTTTAGTCGCTGAGTAGTTGGTTTGACCGACGTTACCCCGTTCCCCGGAAATAGAACTGATGGCCACAATGGAACCAGCTTTATTTTCGTACATGGCCTCAATGAAGGGCTTAATGCTAAAGGCTACCCCTTTCAAGTTCACATTCAACACTGCATCCCAATCGCCGGGGGTTAATTTCGGGAAAAAGTTGTCTTTGGTAATGCCGGCGTTGGCGACGATGCCATAAACTGGGCCGAGTTTGCTGGTGATTTCCGCTGCTGCTGCGGTCATGGAGTCTAAATCGGTGACGTTGGCCACCACTCCCAAAGCATCGCCATGATCGCCATCCACGGCTAAATCTGTAAAGGCCACTTTGGCTCCCATTTCCTGTAATAGTTTCACGATCGCCGCGCCGATGCCGCGATTACCGCCGGTAACGACGATGACTTTATCTTCTAATCCTAGACTTAACATAATGACTAATAACTCCTTTAAACTTGGTGATAGTTAACCTGACCTAAACCCGTTCAATGGCGATCGCCGTACCGCCGCCCGTACCGTGACAGAGGGCCGCTAACCCCAGGGTTTTGTCCTGTTGTTGCAAAGCATAAAGCAGCGTGACAATAATCCGGGCCCCCGATGCGCCGATGGGATGACCCAGGGCGATCGCCCCCCCATGCACATTAAGTTTTTCTCGATCCACACCGAGCAATTTCTCAAACAATAGATTACTGACAGCAAAGGCTTCGTTATTCTCGAACAAATCGAAATCAGCAACGGTTTTATCGAGCTTTTTCAATAGCTTTTCCGTTGCATGGATTGGCACTTCGGGAAATCGCCAAGGGGTTCCCCCCGCCCAACTACCGCCCAAAATTTTGCCCAAGGGGGTTAAGCCATATTGTTCCACCGCTTCCCCACTGGCCAATAGTAAGGTCGCTGCCCCATCGGTAATCTGGCTACAATTGCCCGCCGTCAAAACCCCATCGGGATTAAACGCCGGGCGGAGTTTAGCTAAGGTTTCTGGGGTCGTGTCTGCCCGAATCCCTTCATCCGTTTCTAAAACCTGGGTACCTTTACGGCTTTTAAGCTCTAGCGGGGCAATCTCGGACTTAAATAAACCCGTTTCCGTTGCTTTGGCCGCCCTTTGTTGGGAGAGGACCGCCACTTCATCCAAGGCGGCGCGGCTAAAGCCATGATCGGCGGCTAAGCGCTCGGTTTGATCCCCCATCCCTTCCCCACTGGTGCTATCGGTCAAGCCATCATGGAGTAAGAGATCAGTTAAGTTTTCCGGTGCTCCCATTAAAAACTTATAACCCCACCGCGCCCGATGGGAGAGATAAAACCCAGTTTGGGACATGGATTCGGTGCCACCGGCAAGGACTAAATCTGCTTCACCGCTCCGAATGGTCATGGCTGCGTTGATCACACTCATCATGGCCGATGAACAGACCATATCAATGGCATAGCCATCCACGGTGTCAGGAATACCTGCTTTTAACGCCGCTTGGCGGGGAATCAGTTGCCCATGGCCCGCCCGTAGTACATTTCCCACAATGTAAAGGTCAAGGCGATCGCCGCTAATGCCTGCTTGTTGTAGGCTAGCTTGCATGGCATGGGCCCCCAAATCCGCCGCCGAAAAACTGGTTAACGATCCCCCAAAACGACCGAGGGGCGTGCGTTTAGCCGCAACAATATAAACATCTCGCATGGTTGAGTAAGTCCTGAAGCATCGGGCTGATTTTTTTCTCAATTATGGAGGAAGATTGGGAAGCGATCACCGTTAACTTCGTTAAATTAAACTTAAGTTTTTGTGGGGGAGCCAGGGTTAGACTTCGTTGGGTAACAGTTCCCGAAACCGAATTTCATCCCGATGGGGATCGGCTTTACTTACTTTTAGGCTCAGGCGATCGCCGGGGGAAATGGGACGATCAAAGCGATGGGTTAATTCCAAGCCCAATTCTTCGAGTAAAATCAAGCCCAGGCCGTCGTCTTCCCGCAGCCAGCGCAACATCACCGCCTGCCAAACTTCATCCCCATTTCGTCGCAGAAATTCTAGGCCCCAATAACGATTGGTTTGTCGTTCCACTAGAGACGCTTCTTTGGAACAGGGCATAATACTAAAAATAATTTGCTGCATTTCGTCGCTGGTAAACGGTAGGCGATCGCCCCGCAGATGGGCCTTAATTTGAAAATGGGTCAACATATCCGTGTAACGGCGGATGGGAGACGTGGCCTGGGAATAAACCTCTAATCCTAAACTGGCATGGCGACTGGGGGTAATGCCCACTTCACTACGGGGCATACAACGACGCACCGCACATTCCCGCACCGGGCCCGCCGGTAGTTGTAGTAACTCCTCATCGGGGGGTAATTCCGGTTGGGGTTGACCCCGAAAGGGCACGGGGATACTTTCCGCTTGGCAAAACCGTCCCGCCACTTCCCCCGCCAAAATCATCATTTCCGCCACTAATTGCCGGGAAACCGAGGTTTCTAGCAAATAAATTTGCACGTCTTCGGACTGATCAACTTTAATCACCGCTTCCGGCATTTTGATGGTGATCGCCCCTTGGGATTTGCGCCATTGCCCCCGTTGCTTTGCGGCCTTTGCCAAAATAGTGATTTCCGGTTCACCTTGAATCCCCATCACCAACATTTCATCCACATCTTCGTAGGTGAGGCGATAAGTCGGTTTGACCCAACTAGCCGCAATCTGAAAGTCTTGCACCGCCCCGGCTTCGTCTAAAATCACCCCAAAGCTCAATGCGGGACAGCGTTTGCCCTGCAATAAACTCATGGGCCCCGTGGCTAATTCCGGGGGAAACATGGAAACCATGCCCGTAGGTAAATACAAACTAGTACTTCGTTTGCGGGCTTCTAGGTCGAGTTCGTCATTGGGGGACATCAGACGGGTGGGATCGGCCACGTGAATCCAAAGGCGGCATTGACCGTCCGGCAGTATCTCCACACTCAGACCATCATCAATTTCCGACGTACTTTCATCATCGATGGTATAGGTTTTGAGATGGCTCAGGTCAAGTCGATTGGGATCGGGATCGGCGGGGGGATTGGTCAAGCGATCATGGGCCACTGTGGTTACCTTGGCAGGAAATTGACTGGGGTAGGCACTACGGCGCAAAAAGAGATTTTCGTGGCGCTGCCAGATGCCTAATTCTATCAGTAGGGCTTGGGTATCGTCGGTTTTATAGGGTTTGTCAATGCTTTGTAAGATTTCTTGGGCCAGGCGATGGCTTTGTTCCGGGAATAAAACAAATTTTTCTAGGGCTTCTAATCTGTGGCGATCGCTGTCTTGCCAAGTAACGGTTTCCCCAGCTAATGCGGCTTTAATGCGTTCAATAAACCCGATTTGTTCCTGTTCTTTTTGGGCCTGGACAGTTAGTTGATGTTTGATTTCTTCGATTTGGGCGGCGGGACGGGGTTCATGGCGATCGCCCTTTTGTTTGAAGTAAATTTTATCTTCCGCCAGTAACAGATGGGCGGCGTAACATTGGGCGGGGGTTTGCTCAGAAAACAGTAATAGGGCCAGATCAGCAGGGGTAACGGACTCGCCGTCTTCGCTTAATAATTCCCAGGCCACCTCTAAGCTAGAGGGATCACAGTAGGATTCAACCTCCGCTAAAAACTCGCCAATCTCCTCAACGGTGTA
>JBJOGT010000008.1:0-3382 GCA_046048115.1 Cyanobacteriota bacterium
GTCAAAAATGACATTAAAAATATCAATAATCCCCATGGGCTAACCCTGACAAAAAATACATCGAAATAGATACAAAATCCAAAGCAATATAATATTTTTGTCCTGTATTGAGTCCCCCTAGGGAGTTTCTCTCCTGGGTGGAAAGCCCTGGAAGTAAACTAGCCGCCCAGGAACTGTCAGCATAGAGATAGATGGAGTTTACCCTCGATGAAATGAGTAGAAACCAATCAATGTAACTCTCAAAACATAAATCTCAAAAAAGGGACGCCATATCATTCAATGGGATGGTTGATGGGGCCATAAAGGCGGGGGCTATCAATCTCCCTAAATAATCTCTCTAAATAGTCTCTCTAAAACTGCCCCTGGCGCACACTTTCACTATACTGGTTCACCGTATTGGTAATGATTTGACGCAAATTGATCTGGGCTGGGGCAAAGGGGGGTTGTTTGGGGGTTAAACCAAGTAAATCAGCGGTAACTAAAACCTGACCGTCACAGCCCGATCCCGCCCCAATGCCAATGGTGGGAATGGTTAATCCTTGGCTGATTTCTGTGGCCAGCGGTGCGGGAATGTGTTCCAAGACCACTGCAAAACTGCCGGCCTTTTCTAAGGCGATCGCCTGGTTATGAATTCCATCAGCGGTGATGGGATCTTGCCCCTGTTGACGGTAGCCCAGTTGATGCACTGATTGGGGGGTTAGGCCCACATGACCCATGACGGGAATGCCAATTTCCGTTAGGCGACTGACGGTTTCCACCATGCGGGGATGACCTCCTTCCAATTTGACGGCTTGGGCTCCTGTTTCTTTCAATACTCGCCCAGCGGACTGAATGGCTTGGGCAGGACTGGCCTGGTAACTTAAAAAAGGTAAATCACAAATCACCAACGCCCGTTTAACGCCCCGTTTTACTGCGGCGGCATGGTGAATCATCGCCTCCAGTGTAACCGGTAAGGTGGTTTCATAGCCCAATGCCACCATCCCCAAGGAATCCCCCACCAAAATAATCTCTACCACTGCTTCGTCTAAGATAGCGGCGATCGCCGTATCCCAGGCAGTGAGGGCAACAATGGGACGGCGTTGACGTTTCCAATTCAGTAATTGGGCAGGGGTAATGGGCATAGGGTTGGGTTAGGGACGAATTGCTTCGAGGATGCGGGAGTAGTAGAAACGGGTGCTGGTCATGGCATTGCGGGCAATCTGGAAGCTGTTTTCGCTCAAGATTTTGACGATATCTTCTTCTTTGTGCTGATAGGCGCGGGTGGTCTTACTCGGCCCCGGAAACAAACTGCCGATTTTTTTAAGAATCGTTAATCCTAAGGTTTTCGGGGCAAAACTCAGAATTAATCGGCGATCGCTAAGGGATGCTAAGTGGGCAATCATGCTAGCGGCCTCATCGGTGGGGTAATGAATCAACACATCTAAACAGATAACCGTGTCATATTTCCCCCCCAGTTGGGCTAAATCCTGGGTCATAAACGTTGGTTGATTTCGGTAAGCCAATACCGCCTGGGCCTTTTGTTGGGCTTCCCCCACCATTTTTTCGGAAATATCACTGCCATAGACTAAAGCCCCTGCCTGGGCGAGGGGAATGCTTAAACTGCCCACCCCGCAGCCTGCATCACAAATCAGCAATCCAGCAAGATTGTTATCCTGGGTTAGCCAATCGATGACAGTGTCAACGGTTTGTTGATGGCCCACCCGGATATCTTTTTGCACGACATTGACGTCGCCGTCGCCGTAAATTCTTCGCCAGCGGTCAAAACCCGTGGAGTTGAAATAATCTCGAACAATCGTTTTGTCATCTAGGGTGGCGTTGGTCATGGGAGGACAGTTACTCGGCAAACGGGAAAGAATGATTAAGCAATTATTTACTCTATCAAACTCTATCAATAATCCTGACCCGGACTCCAGCTACCGGTTCCGTAACCCTCCAGGGGATGTTGCTTTAAGATTGGGATGTCCCCGGAAATTGCTCTCCCGATCGCCGAACCATTGGGGCAAAGGATCGTAACGAGGGTGTCAATGGGGTATCAATAGTGTTGCCAGGTCATTGCTCCCGGTCAACGACGGAATTAATTATTTTCTTGATCAATTCTGATCAATTCTCAAAATTGTCAATTCTCAAACAGAGTAGAGGGCGATCGCCATGATCAAACGGGGAATGGGCCTGATATTGTGCAGTTGTATCTGGTTTTTTGGCCAAGGAATGACCATGTTAAGCGATCCATTTTTGCAAAATCCCACCCCTGATTCAGTCACCGTTGTTTGGTTTACGGAATTTAAAGGCACGGCCCATTTACTGGAATTGGGGCAACCCGTGGAAACATCCCTCAGCGCCACCTCTCGCAAACTAGACCGTTTACGGGAAGATGAATTTTCCTACACATTACAAACCTATAACCAGTTAACCCCCCGTCCTGTTTGGCGTCACGAAGTTAAGGTCAGCGGACTAAAAGCAGACCAATTTCTGCCCTATCGGGTGGTCAGTCAAGACGGAGAACAGAGGCAACGGAGTGATTGGTTTACCCTGCAAGGCAGTCCCCCAGTGGGTCAACCCTTAAATATTTTGTTAACCTCCGACCATCAATTAATGCCCATGGTGGCCGCCAATATTCAACAGGCAGCGACAGTTTACAAAAAATTTGATGGGGTGTTTCATGCCGGGGATTTGGTCAATGTGCCCGATCGCGCCTCAGAATGGTTTGACGATCGCCGGGGACGGTCGTTTTTTCCCGTGCTCCAGGGCAAAGGGTCGGTACAACTGGGGGACAGAATTTATCAAGGGGCACCTATTTTGCAAAATACCCCCCTCTTTCCCTGCGTTGGCAACCATGAGGTAATGGGACGGAATTCCGAGGTTGAGCCGCTGCATATACAGTATAAAAATGCTCAACCCCGGGGCATTGCGGAAGAAAATTATTTAAGCCAACAAATAGAAGCTGTTCCCAATTCGCCCTTACCTGATCAAGGGTTGAACACCGACTTTGCCAACCAATGGATCGGCGATCGCTCCTTTAATTTCCAAACCTACCAAGACATTTTCAGCCTGCCCCCGACCTCTGCGCCCCAAAAACAATATTATGCGGTTACCTTTGGGGATATTCGTCTCATTTCCTTGATGGTGACCAATGTGTGGCGATCGCCTGAGGAAAATCCGAAAATCCCTGGGCGTTACCAAGAAAGTGAAGGGCAATTAACCCAACCGGAAACCTGGGGCCATGGACAATTTATATTTGAGCCCATTACCCCCGATAGCGATCAATATCAGTGGTTAGAGAATGAACTAGAAAGCCCCGAATTTCAGCAAGCAAAATACAAAATTGTCATGTTTCACCATCCCCCCCACAGCCTAGGGGGTAATATTACGCCCCCCTACACCG
>JBJOGT010000009.1:0-4842 GCA_046048115.1 Cyanobacteriota bacterium
ATGTGGGCTATGAACTACAGGTTCCCCAGGCTTTGGCCCAACAGCTAACCCCCCTGCCGCCAGAACCGTTACAGATTTTTACCTATTTGTTATTGCGCGAAGATCAAGCAACATTGTTTGGTTTTAGTAAACTGGCGGAACGGGATTTATTTGTGCAATTGATTAGTGTGTCGGGCATTGGCCCCCAGTTGGCGATCGCCTTAATCGATACCCTGGGCATGGAGGGATTGGTGCAGGCGGTGGTGACGGGGAATATCCCGCAATTGTGTAAAACCCCCGGCGTGGGCAAAAAAGGAGCAGAACGGTTAGCCCTAGAACTAAAAACTAAGTTGGCCCAGTGGCGTAAGTCCCAAGCCTGGGACGAAACCGCAACCCCGAGCCTGCCCCAAGGGGAATTACTCGCTGATTTGGAAATGACTTTATTAGCGTTGGGGTATACCCAGACCGAAATCAATCAGGCGATCGCCGCCCTGGCCCAGTCCCCGGATTTGATTAATAATCACGATCCAGAACAGTGGATTCGTCAAGCCATTGCCTGGTTAAGTCGCTAGGATTGCTGCAAAATCCGGCAAATTGACCGGCAAAAAGTAACAGATTGTGACGATATCCCCGAAAACGGCAAAAATTCGTGGGGAAAAGTGATCCAATTTCCACACTTTGTGCATAGAATAAGGCAGTGAAACAGGCACTATGTGGGGTTTTCAGCGTTTGATCATCACAAATTGTTTCCCCAACAAAATCTGTTGAGGCTCTCAATAATGTTGTTGTTGGGAGAAAATGCCTAAAAAATGAGTCTATTTCAACAAAACTCACTATCAAGGAGATTTTCCACATGAATAAAGGCGAATTAGTCCATGCGGTCACGGAGAAAGCCAAGGAGCATCTGGGGGAAAACATCACCAAAAAAGAGGTAGATGCGGTTCTCTCGGCGGCGATCGATTGCATCATGGAGTCGGTCTCGGAAGGAGAAAAGGTGACCCTTGTGGGCTTTGGTTCCTTTGAAGCACGGTCTCGCAAAGAACGGGAAGGCCGTAACCCGAAAACCGGTGAAAAAATGGTTATTCCTGCCACCAAGGTGCCTGCCTTCTCCGCTGGCAAAATGTTTAAGGATAAAGTGTCCAACGCCTAAACGGATAACCCCTTCCTTGTGTTGGATCGACCCCACCACGGTGGTAATTTGGGTTGGGCAGCAGATATTGCTGACTGTCCAGCTTTTTCTTTGGTGGATTTTTCTGCCAGCATTAATCCCCTGGGACCACCGCCAAACGTATTAACCGCTATTCAAACGGCTTTTTCCGCTCTCTCCCATTATCCCGATCCGGAATATCGCCCTCTCCGCCAGGCGATCGCCGCCTACCATAATCTCGACGTAGATTGGGTCTTGCCGGGCAATGGGTCAGCAGAATTATTAACCCTGGCGGGGCGGACATTCGCCTCGTTAAAGGATACAAATTTAGTCACCCCGGCCTTTGGGGATTATGGGCGCAGTTGGTGCGGATCAGGGGCGCGGTTAAATGTGATGCCTTGGACAGTGGGCAATCCTTGGCCGTGGCAGAGTTTGCACACAGAAGCGAAGGAGAACCGTGGTTTAATTCTCAACAATCCCCACAACCCTTCCGGTGTCTTACTGTCCCGTCAAAACATTCTGAAATTACTGCCCGTTTATCGGTGGGTATTAATTGACGAAGCTTTTATGGATTTTTTGCCGCCATCGGAACAGCAAAGTTTAATTGCCGATCTACCTAAATTTTCCAATCTTATTATTCTGCGATCACTGACTAAGTTTTATTCCCTGCCGGGTTTACGCATTGGTTACGCCCTGGCCCATCCGAATATACTGAACCAATGGCAACAATGGCGGGATCCCTGGCCGGTTAATGTCCTCGCTGAAGCAGCGGCGATCGCCAGTTTCCAATCCACATCTTTTCAAACCGAAACTTGGCAATGGTTGCCCCAGGAACGGGAGACGTTATTTCAACAACTGGGGCATCTCCCCGGTTTGACTCCCATACCCAGCGCGGCCAATTTTTTGTTAGTTAAAACGGCGTTTTCTGCAACCCAATTACAACTTACCTTATTAAAAACCGCCCGCATTGTGATCCGAGATTGTCTCAGTTTTCCAGAATTAGGCGATCGCTTTTTTAGAGTGGCAGTACGTTCCAGGGCAGAAAATCAGCAGTTAGTAAGGGCTTTGCAATACGTCCTATGTCCTAAAAAGCACCCTTGAGTTGGTCGTAGGGCGATAACCTGTCACCACGCCAATTGGATATAAAGTAAGGCAAGGGGCTTTACTCCGAAGGGGGTTTGCTCAACTGTCGGTTCGCTCATTTTGGGAACGCTTTTGGAATTATTAACAGCAGAATAAGACTGGTAGCGATCGCCAAAAGGTATGGACAAACAAGGCTAACCGTAGACTCGGATCGTCCCCTTTATCCCCTAACTGCTAGGGAGTTTTGGGTTACCTTAATTCTGCCAACTGACGGTTAAACGACTGAGTACTTGCCGATCGCCGTGGAGTTGAACCCCTCGATTATTCGCAGCGAGATGGCGAACAATTTTGTAAACAGTTTCCACATGATCCTCGGCCTGGGCTTTCGCCGCTAATTCCCCAAGGACGATCTCCCCGGTGGTGGATTGCAGAACAGCTAAGACGGCTTTTTGCAGATCTAAGATGGAGGCTGCGGCCTTTTTCCCCGCTTCGACCCCCGGCTGATGGTAAGCATTGATGTTCACGAGGGAAGCATACAAACTCACCGCCCGCTCATAGAGGGCAATTAAGGCTCCCACGGTGGTGGGATTAACCTGGGGAATGGTCAAAGTAATCGAATCCCGCTCATTTTCAAATAGGGCTTGGCGGGTTCCTTGCAAAAAGCCTGACAGATAATCGCCGCTGGTCACACCGGGTTCCAATTCCAAAGAGGGGCCTTGACGGTCTTCTAGCACTTCGATAAAGGTGGCAAAAAAGTTCGGGACTCCCTCGCGCAATTGTTGGACGTAAGCGTGTTGATCCGTAGATCCTTTATTGCCGTAAACTGCGATCCCCTGATGCACTATATTGCCATCGAGATCCCGTTCCTTACCCAAGGATTCCATCACTAACTGCTGTAAGTAGCGACTAAATAACAACAGACTATCTTTATAGGGCAAAATCACCATATCCTTCTTGCCCTGACCATCCCCGGCGTAATACCAGGCGATCGCCAACAGAGCGGCCGGATTGCGGTGCAGATCGTTAGCACGGGTGGCTTCGTCCATGATTTTTGCCCCGTCTAACATCGCTTTGATATCGATGCCCTGGAGCGCAGCGGGAAGAAGTCCTACCGCCGACAATTCCGATGTCCGACCCCCCACCCAATCCTGCATCGGAAAGGTCTGCAACCAACGCTCCCGTTGAGCTTGCTGGGACAATAAACTGCCTGGCATGGTGACGGCCACTGCTTGGTCAGCAAAATTAACCCCCTGGGCAGCAAACGCCGCTTGGGTTTCTGCCAAGCCATTACGGGGTTCTGGAGTACCGCCGGATTTACTGGTGGTGATCACTAAGGTGCTGGCGAGTCGATCTTTTAGGCGATGTAAAACCCGATCAATCCCCCCGGGATCGGTGTTATCAATAAAATGAATATTTAATGGCGGGAAATCTGGGGCCAAGGCCTGGGCCACAAATTGCGGGCCGAGGGCAGATCCCCCAATGCCGATCGCCAACAAATCGGTAAATTTTGCCGCGTGGGGTGGTTTAATGCGACCTTGATGGACAGCTTGACTAAACTCAAGGATTTGTTGGAGAGGTTCGGTGATTTCTGCCCGAATGGCCTCATTGGGAGCTAAGTCCGGGTTACGTAACCAATAATGCCCTACCATCCGTTGCTCATCCGGGTTGGCGATCGCCCCTTTCTCCAGCGCCGCCATATCCTGAAATGCCTTGACTAATCGGGACTTGAGGGATTCGACTAAACCATCGCTAAACCCCATTCGACTGATATCTAAGTAAAAATCAAGACCAGGGTGATAATACAGCCAATCTTGATAGCGTTGCCAGAGTTCTTGATTATTCATACTGGTCACAGAGAGTGCAATCACAAGCAATTATAGGCAGGAATGAAGTCACTGCTATGCTTTGTTTGTTACCGTTAAAAAGCCACCCTTCCTCCCCCTGGCCAGCGCTATGATGTTAGCCCAAAAGAATTTGGGTTAGTTAGTTGGTTTCCCCAACTACCCTAGGGGCCACAACGGCGATCGCCATTGGAGGACTGTTAAAACCTAAGCACAGGAATATTTTCCGCTCAGGAGACCCGTCTATTGACATTGTCTGAAACTGGCTTATTCCCTGGATCAAGGGCGATCGCCCGGCCTCGGCTGTGTTAAGGCACTCACCCTGGGTCAACTTAAATCCAAAGGCCAAAAAATCAATCTGACAATTTTCAGCATTTGCTTTTACACTTTTGACAGGTTGGCAAATACGAATCAAGGAGCGATGACCATGTCAGTTAATACTATTCACCTAGTTGGGCGGGCCGGTCGTGACCCAGAGGTGAAATTTTTTGAATCCGGAAATGTTGTTTGTAACTTTACCCTTGCGGTCAATCGCCGAACTAGCAATAAAGATGAACCTCCAGATTGGTTTGACTTAGAAATTTGGGGAAAACCAGCAGAATCGGCAGCAACCCACATCAAAAAAGGAGCATTGTTGAGTATTCAGGGCAGTCTCAGATTTAATCACTGGACAGATAGCGCAACAGGTACTCAAAGATCTAGACCTGTTATTCGGGTTTATCAATGGAATTTTGAAGGCTCTAAGCGCGATAATGCTGAAACAACGATGAACAATTATCCCGAGGAGTTTTA
>JBJOGT010000010.1:0-8974 GCA_046048115.1 Cyanobacteriota bacterium
CATCTACCTGAAATAGGTAGTTGAGTTCGCTGGTGACTTCACCCAGGAGGGGACGGACGGCGGCCTGGGCGCGATTGAGTTTCTGCTGATGTTTATAAAGTTTTTGGGCGTTTTGGATCAGGTTTTTATCCGGTTGTAGGGTGATGGTCACCGGTGTTCCGTGGTCAAAGTCCGGTAGGGTGATTTCCCTTAACCCCGGCTGCCCTTGGTGGAGATAGGCCATCAATAAATCTGCTTGTTGTTGATATTGATTAGCATTGGCCGCCTCCTCTAGGCGTTGTTCAAAGGTTTGGACCTTTTGTTGGAGTTTGGTGATCAGGGTCGTTAGTTTTTGCTGGAGATGGTGGCGTAATTGTTGAAATCGTGCTTGCCCTAACCGTTGTCCATAGTAATCACTGATCAATTCATTGATGGGGGAATCTTGACGAGATCTGCTTTGCAGTGCATCAGGCGCTTGGCCATCCCTCAGAACCGTAAAGCCAGATTCAGTCAGTTCCCCACTAAATTCGTGGTGTTCCAAGCGGGTTAACCAGGTTTGCCAAGCCTGAAAGAGCCGCTGCCATTGTTCCGGGGCTAGGATTTGATTGTCGATATCGGGGGAGATTCCCGCCTTATTTAATAAGTGTTTAACCACCATGGGACTAACGCCCCGATAACTTTTAAGCAGTTGTTGACTGATTTTGCCGGGTATCAAGTTGACCCGCCCTTGCCAATCCCTGAAACCTTCGCTGAGGGAGGGTTGATCGGCTAAAATCGGCGGCGGTAATTGGTAGGGTTGACTGGTTTGGATGGTGCGGACGCGGGATTGATGGGCGTTGACTTGGTGGGCGACGGTAATAATCTGCTGTTGGTTGTCGGTCAATACCAAGTTGCTGTATTTACCCATGATTTCCAAAAACAAATGATACAGCGGCACTTCACCGGGCCGTTTGGCGATCGCCAAATCAATAACCCGCTCCCAGGGCTGAATCGGGTGGAGGGCAATCAGGGCTAACCCTTTTAATTGGTGGCGGAGTTGATCGCTCAGGGTGAACGTATCCGGATCTCGGGAAGGGGGCTGATCCAAACAGAGTCGGGCCGCCTGGGGATGCCATGATAGGGTCAACCACCCCCGATCACCTAGGGTTCTCAGGGCTAAGGACAGGGTATGGCGATCGCGTTGATAGACTTGTTCAATGCGGGCCGGTAACCAATCCCGACGGAGTTCATGGCAGAGAGCCAGCAAGGTTGTGTAATCCACGGGTTGCATCGGGGTCTCTCCCTAAAATCCTTTCAATGATTGGTGAATCAGATCAAACGGGGTTTTAAAGGCGTTAATTTCCCCCGTCACTTTCCACGTTAGACCGATATTCGCTGGCGGTGAGGGTGCCTCTGTTCGCTTCCTCAACGTTGTCTACCCGGACTTTAATTAACCAACCATCTTCCCCATAGGGATCTTGATTAAGTAATTCGGGTTGATCTTCTAACGCGGTATTTTTCTCGATTACGGTTCCGGTTACTGGCGAATACAAATCTGAGGCGGCTTTCACCGACTCCACCGCCCCCATGGTTTTTTCAAAGGTAACTTGATCCCCTTCATCAGGCAATTCCACAAACACAATATCCCCCAATTCATCAACGGCGAACGCGCTTAAGCCTATGGTGGCAATTTCCCCATCCAAGCGCATGTATTCGTGGGAGTCTAAATAACGGAGATCATCAGGATATTCGAGCGCCATATCAGACCTCTAAAGGTGACAACCTTGCTAGTTTACAATGGTTTTTGTAGTTAAAGTCACGGGCAATCTAAACTCAGCATCCCATGGCTGACCGCCTATTTCCCCCAAATTTATGAGCGATCTAAAAAATTCTCCAACGATCCCCAAACAAAGAGAATCTGCTCTCAATTTAGCGTTGTATCGGGGCTTGAAATGGGGAGTGGTACGGCCCCTACTCCACGGGGTTTTTCGGGGCAAGGTTTACGGCCAGGAATTTGTCCCTAAACGGGGGCCGGCGTTGGTGGTGAGCAATCATGCTAGTTATTTCGATCCCCCTTTTTTGTCCTGTGCCATGGCTCGCCCGGTGGCGTTTATGGCCAAAGAAGAACTTTTTGAGGTGCCGATGTTAGGCCAAGCTATCCGGTTGTATGGGGCCTATCCGGTTAAGCGGGGCAGTGGCGATCGGGGGGCCTTGCGGGCGGCAATGAATGCCTTGGAGGATGGTTGGTTAGTGGGGATTTTTTTGGAGGGGACTCGCACGGAAGATGGACGGATCCATGAGCCAAAATTAGGCGCGGCGATGATTGCAGCCAAGGCCCAAGTTCCTCTGATTCCCGTGGGGTTAATTGGGGTTGAGCGCATTTTTCAAGCCGAATCTAAATTTCCCCATGCGGTTCCCCTCACCATTCACATCGGCCCGGCGATCGCCCCTCCCCAGCGCAGTAAACGTCAGGACTTAGAAACGGTAACCCAAGCCTGTCAGAGACAAATTCATTCCCTATTAGCCCAGGGACGGCACTAGGAATTAATGCTATTCCCTGTGGAAAACTTCCGGTTAGTATGGGGAAAACCCCCTGTTTCTGTGGAAAAAATTAACGACTTCCCCCACCGTTTCGTGACAGGAAATCCATCATTCGCCGGATTGCAAAAATGACTGGATTGTTGGGGGATGACTGGTGGGTTCTCCAACACCCCCAACGCTTTTTTCCTATTTAATAAATAGCATTTCCTGATAGGTGGGCAGGGGCCAGAAACTATCCGCCACTTCCCCTTCGATGGCATCGGCGGCCCCCCGGATTTCATCCATTAGGGGACGAAGGGTCTGGGCACAATACTGCATTTCTTCCTCTGTAGAAGCAAAATCATGTTTCTGGCAAGCATGGGTTAATTTCTCCACCGTTGCCATCATTGTGTTGGTTAACTCGGCAAGGGTTTTAGCACGATTTTTATCTAGGTCGATTCCCATGCTGCCTAGGCTGGCGATCGTCGATGAAAGCTTCGCTAGGTAGTCAATAGCAGCGGGATAAATCAAGGTTTTGGCCATGCTAATAACGAGTTTTGCCTCAACATCAATAGACTTAATGTACTGCTCTGCGTATACTTCAAAGCGGCTGGCTAGTTCCACGGGGGTCAACACACCAGTGGAGTTGAAGAGGTCTTCGATGTACTTTTCTTTGAGAATGGGTAATGCGTCAGCGGTGGTGCGGAGATTGGCTAAGCCCCGTTCTTCCACCGCTATTTTGTGCCATTCGTCGGAGTACCCGTTGCCGCCAAACACGACAGCGCCATGGGTGTTCATCACTTCCTTGAGGACGGTGAGAATGGCGGTATCAAGATCTAATCCTTTATTGATTTCACTTTCTAGGCGATCGCCAATCCAGGTCAAGGAATCCGCCAACATGGTATTCAACACAATCAATGGCCCGGAGACGGACTGACTGGACCCCACCGCCCGGAACTCAAACCGATTGCCTGTGAATGCAAAGGGCGAGGTACGGTTGCGATCGCCTGCATCTTTAGTCAAGGCTGGCAGCACATCAACCCCCAAATCCATGACCCCTTTTTGTTTAGATTCCACCACCGTCCCGGTTTTAATTTGTTCAAACACCTCTTCGAGTTGGGTACCAAGGTAAACCGACATAATCGCCGGGGGAGCTTCGTTCGCTCCTAAGCGGTGGTCATTACTGGCCGTGGCGATCGCCGCCCGCATTAGGGGGCCATATTGATGAACGCCCCGGATTACCGCCCCACAAAACACTAAGAATTGAACATTGTCGTGGGGGGAATCACCGGGGTCCAGCAAATTTCCTTGGGTCGCATTGCCCACTGACCAGTTGACATGCTTACCAGAGCCATTGATTCCTGCAAAGGGTTTTTCGTGGAGTAGGCAAAGAAAACCGTGTTGTTTTGCCTTATTTTTCAACACCGTCATCAACAACTGTTGGTGATCGCTGGCCACATTGGCCGCCTCAAAAAAGGGAGCAATTTCAAACTGACCCGGGGCAACTTCGTTATGGCGAGTTTTGGCGGGAATACCCAATTTATAGAGGGTTTCTTCCACGTCCTGCATAAAAACTTGAACCCGTTCAGGAATAGCCCCAAAATAGTGATCATCAAATTCCTGACCCTTAGCCGGGGCTTTGCCAAACAACGTACGTCCCGCTAACAACAAATCGGGACGCTGACTAGCAAAATTAGCATCCACCAGGAAATATTCCTGCTCCGCCCCACAACTAGAATTAACATGGGCCACATGCTCATTCCCCAACAGTTTTAAAACCTTACGGGCCGCCTTGTCCATCGCCGCAATGGAACGCAATAGGGGCACTTTTTTATCTAAGGCTTCCCCTGTCCAAGAAACAAATACCGTCGGAATGCAGAGGGTCGAGCCATTGTCTGTTTCCATAATGTAAGCCGGACTGGTCACATCCCACCCGGTATAACCCCGGGCCTCAAAGGTATCCCGAATACCGCCATTAGGGAAAGAAGAGCCATCCGGTTCCCCTTGAACTAAGACCTTGCCAGAAAATTCGGAAATAACTTTGCCATCCCCCTGCACCGAAATAAAACCATCATGCTTCTCAGCAGACAAGTTAGTCATGGGATAAAAAACGTGGGCATAATACAATGCTCCCTTGCTCATTGCCCAATCCCGCATGGCCATAGCCACCGCATCGGCGATCGTCGGATCAAGTTTTTCGCCAGTGGTAATGGTATTTTTAATGGACTTAAAAATATTTTTAGGCAAACTAGCCTGCATTTTAGTCAGATCAAAAACGTTTTCTGCCCAGATGTCTTCCAGACGGGGTAAAGGTTTTTGAGGTAAGGATTGACGATTAATAATTTGATGGACGGCTTGGGTGCGGGCTGCATTACCATTCATGGCTAACTCTTTCAATAACTGAAATATTGGAACGCTTCCCATGATACGCAAGGGATTGCTTTCAAATAGACAGCAGATATACAAAAAGACAAGCCCCAACCCGCATCACAGGTAAGCGCGCCCCGGAATAGTTCCCTGGGGAATGCCCTCCCATCATTTCTTTGGATAAGCAGTAAATACTAGCTGGATACCAACGCATGACGGACAAGTTTTTACAATCGATATTTTTATAATCCTGATACCTCTTTGTTAAACGATGGTTTAACTTGGGAAAGTTTTGCTTCAATCTTAGGTTTTAACTTTTCAAATTCCTGTTTAAGGAGTCGTTTCGTCACCTGGGGTTTACCCGCCTGCATCATCTGACTATTTTGTGCCCATTCCTTCAATAATTTACATTGATTAGGTGCTACCGTTGCCGTCAAAACTTGTTGGCAAATACTAGGATTTTCCAGCGCGAAAAATAAAATCCAGTAAGTTCCCGACTCCCCTAGCATATGGGCGAAACGCTGACCGGAAGGGGTTTTTAAATCTAAATAACAGGGTAACCACCTGGGGCCATATTCTCGATGAAAGAGCACTGTAATCCAGAGAATCATCGGATGGGGCGAGGTCATTAACAAAAACTGGTTGTAGCGAATACTCGACATTCGGGTCAAAATATCTTCTTCATTAAGCATTACCCACAAACTAGCCAATTTCCCCTCTGATGCGGTCAAAATATGGGGAAAAACGATTTTTTGCTTGGGTTTATCCTTTGGCCAACTCATCTGACGACAAAGATCGTTCGCTGACAGCAGGGGTTTACTCGGATTGGCAAAACGTTGAGCCACTACCGTTGCTTGCATATCCTCGGCATTCAACAGATGAGGCGCAATTTGGGTTTTATCTAAATCAGAAATGGGCGGCGTATTCAGTTCTGCTTCGATGGCATCGATCGCCCGTAAAATCACCTCAACAGACTGGGGACGATTTTTGGGCAATTTAGCCAAACAATTCATAATCAAGGTTTCTAGGGCATTGGGGATCTGAAACCGGGGGGACATGGACTGGGGTTTGGTGTGGTGATGGGCTTCATACCACCCGCCAAAGGATGAATTATCAGGAAATAGGGGCATTTCCCCCGTCACCATCTCGTACATCATGATGCCAAGACTGTAAATATCCGAACGGCTATCGAGTTCTTTGCCTTCCATTTGTTCGGGGGAGCAGTAGGCGAGGGTCCCCATAAAGGCTTGGGTTTTGGACTCTTCGGCGGCCTGCACTAGTTTGGCAATGCCAAAGTCAAGAATTTTGACTAATTCCCCTAACGCCGGATCTTCGACCAGTAGAACATTACTGGGTTTAATATCCCTGTGAACCACGGGACACGCTTCCCCTTGAAACAAAATACCTTTGTGGGCACAATCTAGCCCAAAGCAAATTTGACGGGCAATTTTTAAAAAGCGGTCTACTTTAAGCGGACGATATTTAATTACATCACTAATATTTTCCCCTTGTAAGTACTCCATTACGTAGAAGGGAATTTCTTTTTCATCCAAGCCGTAATCCCTCACCCGCACAATGTGCATACTTTTTTCGCCGAGGAGGGCTGAAATGGTTGCTTCTCGCTCGAACCGTTCTTTCATCCGGGGATTGAGGAGGGCTTGGGATAAAAATTTGACTGCGACGGTTACCCCTCCCAATAATTTATCTTCGGCCCGATAAACTTGCCCCATGGCACCACTGCCAATCAATTCAACCAGTTGGTAACGATTGGCTAGGAGGCGGCGATGGCGGGAGTCGGGAGTCATAACGCAAGGAGTTCAGCAACGAGCAGAGAGTCGGAAAATTCAGAAAATTAATGTTGGCATTGATGGTCAATAGAAACCCTAATTTCAAGGTTAACCTTGTTTATCTAAGGTTGCTTCCATCGTACTGGTCAAATAGTGTCCAGCCAAGATGCCACTGGCTAAATGGTAGCGACGATCATTCAAGCGATAAAAGGTTTCAAAGCCACTGCGACGTTGGCGATCATCGAGTACCCAATAGCGTTGGATAATGGCGTTGTTGGAGATCCAGCCTTCTCCTTCTACTTTACCTAGTTGACTATGTTGGAGCACATAGGTATATTGGCGCTCTTCTCCATTTAGCCTGCCCCGATATTGAAAAGAAATATCACCGTGGGGGCCATCGGCAAAGATCAACTTAGTTACCATGGTAAACCAGTCTTCTTGATTCCAGGCAATAATGGTGCGTCCTTTAACGCTAATGGGTCCTTGATTACGTTCTAGCCAAAAACCATCGAGGGTCCAGCGCCCGGGTTCCATTAAAAAGGTATGGGACAAACGGTGTACTCCAAAAAACAATCAACGTCAGTGTTAGGAATTTGAGGCTAAGTGTCAAATTTGGTCGGAGATTATCATGGGAATCAAGAAAAAAATAAACTTCAACCATCAACTATTATTGTATAGTTCGACTCCCCTGGAACTTGGGGTCAACGAAAAGAAATATTACCAACACTTTACGCACTTTTTTAAAGATTTATTAAACCGATGGGCGATGGATGTCCCCTAATAGGCAATCATGTTTTGCCCCTGTTACCCCGGGTAGATTGCCGGGAAATTGATCGTGGTAGCGCCAATACGCTAAGACGGCGAAGGCGATCGCCTCTTTGAAATCACTGTTCAAGCCCAAATCATCGGTGCTTTGGATCTGGGTGCGATCGCCGAGGTGATATTGCAAACGTTCCCGTAGATAAAAATTATGAACCCCACCGCCACACAATAACAGGCGATCGGGGAGTTGGGGCAAAAAGTGACGGTATTCGGTGACCACTGAGCGGGCGGTAAATTCCGTCAAGGTGGCCAGAAAGTCAGTTTCGCTTAAGCCGTAGGATTGGGCGTCGGCCCAGCAACTATTGAGATACAGTTCCCCAAATAATTCTCGTCCGGTAGATTTAGGCGGTTTTTGTTGAAAAAAGGCTTGTTTGAGCCAGTGATCGACTAATTCACCATGGGGAGTTCCCTGGGCGGCCCAGGCCCCCCCGGCATCATAGGTTTTTTCGCCATGGCTAATTTTTTGCACCGCTAAATCCATTAATACATTGCCTGGCCCCGTATCCCAACCGCAGATGCCCTGCTGCCAATTTTCTTGGTTATGGGGCGGTAAATAAGTCACATTGCCAATGCCTCCCAAGTTTTGAATACAGCGATATTCCGTGGGATGGGAGAGTAAACAAGCGTCGATTTTAGAAACTAACGGTGCGCCTTGCCCCCCCGCCGCAATGTCAGCAACCCGAAAGTTACTCACGGTGGGAATTCCCGTTAAATGGGCGATCGCCGCGCCCCGGCCTAACTGCCAACTGTAACCAAGGGATAGGGGCTGAGTCGGATTGGGGGGACGGTGGAAAATGGTTTGACCGTGGGAACCAATTAACGCTGCTGGAGGGTTACCCCGTTGAATGGTTTGGGCAGCTTTGGCAAATTCAACGGCGATCGCATCGTCTAGGCGGGCCATTTCTGCGGGACTGGTGAAGGCTTCCCCGCACAGGTCTAGGATTTCTTGCCGCAAATCAACAGGATATTCAAAGGTTGCCCCTTGGATCAATTCAACTTGTAACCCCAGGTTTGATCCCGTGATTTTGACTAAACAAGCATCAATGCCATCAACGGAAGTACCACTCATTAAGCCAATACAATACACGATCGCCTCTTCGTTGTTTACCAAGGGGATTATGGCGGGTTGACGAATTTCAGTGGAAACAAGTTGCGATTTTCCCTCACTGCAATCGAGAAGCCATAGTGATCAATCCTTGTTGACCGATCAAAATTTCCCGTAAAAAGGTACAGATAAATACCCATAAAATCGGTGCGAGATCAACTCCACCAATGGGAGGAATTAGGCGGCGCAGGGGAACCAACAGCGGTTCCGTGGGTACAGCAATCAAGCGCCACGGCAGTTTGGTCAATTCCACCTGGGGATACCAAGTTAAAATAATCCGAAAAATAAATAAGACCGTCATCAGAGCCAGCAGGATACCCAATCCTACACCGGCGATCGCCGTATAATTCATTGCAGTTGCTGTGGTAAAAATGTAAATAAATTTAAATTGAGTAATAACAGTATCATCAAAAAG
>JBJOGT010000011.1:0-3469 GCA_046048115.1 Cyanobacteriota bacterium
AATTTTTACGTCCATAAAACTCAGTTGAATTTCAGCATCTTCCCCCATCAATTCCGTTAGTAACCATTGGCGCACCGCGTAGCGGATCTCTGTGAGATCGCCGACTTTTTGGTAATGTTCAACAAAATAACGGGATTGATCAATCAGTAAATATTCCTGCAATTCGGGAATGGAACGGTAAAAGCCAAATTTTTTATTCTTATCAAAACCCTCCGTCCAAGTGGACAAAACTTCCGCCAGTAAACAGGGATTGGTGACTTCCATCTGTGTGCTATCGGTAAACTTTGGCTCCTCCGCAATGACCATCACATCGGGGTAAAAATAGCCCCCGGATTCAGCGATCCATAATCTCATATCACTCACAAAAATTTCACACTGGCGATCACCGACTTCTAGGGGTAATAGGCGACTCAAATTGAAAGTTAAGCGATTATGGTTTGCGGAAGCACCGGCCATGGGAATAATTTTTCCTTCGATAAACTCACTTTTTTCAATGGCTTGGGCTTCTTTTTGCCGATATTCTTCCACCGTGAGGGGCTTAGCTGTGGCAACGACCATCATCGACCTCCGCTTTTATCGAGTTTGTTCGAGTTTAGCATTAATTTTTGGCGCAGTTTAATTAATGAAGTTAATTCATTTGACCTGAGATCGTGGCGACTTTGGTTTCATTTTGTTCATCCAAACCCAGGGCGTCTTCATCGTTAATAATCGGCAAACGAACGGTAAAGGTAGATCCTTGATTTTCATCGCTTTCCACCTGCACTGTTCCTCCATGGATGGCCGCACACCGTTGCACGATCGCCAATCCTAATCCGGTACCCGAAACCCCTTGCACATTATCGGCCCGGAAAAAGGGATCAAATAAGTCGGCGATCGCCTCTGGGGGAATACCAATACCTTGGTCAGAGACCCGGAAACTCATGGTTTGATCCTGGGCAATTACTTCAAACACAATGGGCGTCTCCGCCGGGGAATATTTAATGGCGTTACTAAGCAAATTACACAAAATATGGCGCAATAAATGAACATCCCATAATCCTTGTTGTAAGTTGCCCTGGGGATGAAACTCAATGTGTCGGGGTTGGCTTTGGGCGTTGTTGACTAAACGGATTAGGTCTTGGCAAAAAAGTGTCAAATCCAAACACTCAAATTGACAGCTTAATTTGCCGTTTTCCGTGCGCCCTAATAACAACACTTCCGACAATAATTCATCAAGGTCATTAATGGCGGTGCGAATCATTTTGAAATAATTTTGCTGCTGCCCCTTACTCAGGCGATCGCCGCTTTCTTCCAGTAAACCTGCCGAGAGTAAAATAGTATTGAGGGGATTGCGGAAATCGTGGGATAACATCGACACAAATTCCGACTTCAGTTGATTGGCCGCCTTGGCTTGGGAGAGTTCCACCTCCTGCCGTTCAATATCAGCACTCAGGGATTTATTTTGTGCCGATAATTGCTGGGCCAGGGAATGGCGCTGAATGGCATACAAAATGGATCGCAGCAATACATCAAGGCTAACATCCCGCTTCACTAGGTAATCCTGGGCCCCTTGCTTGACCGCCTCTAACGCCAGGGCCTCATCCTGATGGTGGGTCAACACCACAATAGGAAAAGAACGGGATAGTTGTTGTAATTTAGGCAAAGAGTCTAATCCTTGGCTGTCCGGTAGGGTCAAATCCAACAAAATAATGTCAAAGTTGGTTTGCGTCCCTAAAGTGTTCAAAGCTTCTGTCAGGCGCTGGACATGACAAAACTCAAAGGTTGCTTTCGTTGCCCCTTTGAGAATTTCCTGCAATAAGCGAGCTTCGGCCGCATTATCTTCAATGAGCAGGATATGAAGGCAAGAAGGAAGAGACATGGAAAATAGTGAACCGGCTAACGATATTTGGCAAACTCAAAAAGGATTAACCTAGCGTGTAATTTGGGATAGTCAACAGGGGGAAGGACACTGGGTTAAACCTTGTTCAGGGAAACTAAGCAAAACCATCAAGCCTTAGCGTTGTTTCGATTCTAGTCTAAGCTCGGCAAAGATTAGCCCGAAGGCAGGGTCACCGTTTCTAACCAAAAGGATTCAATGCCCTGCACCATTTTAAACAAGTCTTTAAGGTTGCGGGACTTGGTCAGATAACAATTAACGTGTAGCTCATAGCTACTGAGAACGTCATCCTCGTTGTGGGACGTGCTCAACACCACCACCGGAATGCGCTTCAGTTGGGGATCTTGCTTAATTTCCGCCAACACTTCCCGCCCGTCTTTTTTGGGCAAATTTAAGTCCAAGATAATCAGATTGGGGCGGGGGGCATCGGTGTGTTCCCCGGTTTGTTGCAAGAATTCCATCGCCGCCAGACCATCGCTGAGAATAATTAATTCGTGGTCAACGGTGCTGGTTTTCAAGACTTCTTGCACCAGACGGCTATCGGCTTTGCTGTCTTCAATCAACAAAATGATCTTGGGGGGATTGCTTGTGTCGGACATGGTTAGCTAGCCGTTAATGGGAATGGAAAAGTAGAAAGTGGAGCCTTGACCGGGGTTGGATTCGACCCAGATATTACCCCGATGACCTTCGATGATTTTTTTACAAATCGCTAGGCCCATGCCGGTGCCACTGTATTCATCGCGGGTATGGAGGCGTTGAAAAATCACAAAAATCCGTTCAAAGAATTGGGGATCGATGCCAATGCCATTATCTTGTACCGCAAAGACCCAGTCATCTTCCCGGCGATCGCCCCAAATTTTAATCACCGGTTGGGTATCGCGGCGGAACTTAATCCCATTACCGATCAGGTTTTGGAAAACTTGCATTAGCTGGATCTGATCCGCCATCACCGCTGGCATGGAACCCACTTCGATTTGGGCATCACATTGGTTGATGCGTTGTTTGAGGTTGGCCAGGGCTTTATTCACTACGGACTGCACATCGGTAAAGGTGAGTTGGGCATATTGGGTATCCACTTTGGAATAGGTCAAAATGTCGTCGATCAGGGTTTGCATCAGGCTGACCCCTGTGACGGCAAAATCAATAAAGTCCTTGGCATCTTCATCCAACGCTTCGCTATAGCGCATTTCCAGCAACTGCACATAATTGCTGACTTGATTTAACGGCTCTTGTAAATCGTGGGAGGCAATGTAGGCGAATTTTTTCAAATCAGCGTTGGATCGCTCCAAATTGCGGGCTAATTCCGCCAACTCTTCCGCCTGGCGCAAAATCAAGTTAACGATCGCCTTTTTGAGGGCAAGGGCACTTTGGACTTCGATGGGTTGCCAGGGCAGGGAATGAAGTTGGACAATTTCTTTCCAGAGATCAAAGGATTGGCGGGGGTGGAGGAGAATTTTGCCGTCATCCTGTTGCTCCGCTTCATAGGCATTGTTGGGATCACCGCCCCAGTTGACCGTTTGCAGCACTTCCGGTCGGAACCAGAGGAGAAAATTATGACGGGCGATGGGAATAGCCAACAACCCACTGGCGACT
>JBJOGT010000012.1:0-7142 GCA_046048115.1 Cyanobacteriota bacterium
GCGGTGTTACTCAATTTTGTCGTTCTTGGTTGGTTACTGGGGCAAGAGCGCAATGGGTTAGTGTTTTTGATTTCTTTGGTGGCGAATTTCTCTAACGTCGGTTTGGATTATTGGCTGATTAACCGTTTGGGGTTGGCCAGTCAGGGGGCAGGATGGGCCACGGCCATGAGTCAATATTTAGCCCTGGCTTTGGGATTAATCTGTATTGTCTGGTCAGCCCAGGGCGCAACGGTCAAAGGGGCGATCGCCGAGTTGAGGGATTGGAAGGCATTACGGGAGGCGATCGCCTTGAAGGGCAATATTTTGATCCGCTTTTTGGTGTTGATCACCACCTATTCGCTATTTACCAATATTAGTTCTAGTTTTGGCACGGAAGTATTAGCCCAAAATGGTTTGTTGTTGCAAATTGCCCTATTAAGTCAGTTCACTATTCAAGGGGTGGGTATGACCAATCAAACCCTAACGGGGAATTTTAAGAGTAAAGGGGACTATCATTTTCTATCCCCGGTGCTACTGACTTCCGTTGCCACAACCTTAGTTATGGCCCTCGGTTTTTCCCTGTCGGCGATCGCCTTTCCTGAAACCCTATTTGGACTGCTCACTAACCACGCCGAAATTAATGCCAGCTTGCGAAATTACAGTGTTTGGCTCGTCCCGTTATTGGAGATTACAGCGTTGGCGTTTATGTTGGAAGGCTACTTTATTGGCTTAAAAGCCTCTCAGCCCTTACGGAATGCAGTGCTTTTTGCGTTTTTTGGGATCTATCTACCCTGTTTGGGGGTAGCAGTGTGGCAACATAGCAATAATTGGTTATGGTTTTCCTTGGTGGCCTATATGTTAGGGTTAACCCTCTATCTTAGTTGGCAATTTTTTACCCGTTTTTCCCCCCAACGCCTGGCCCTTCAAACAATACAAGGCTCTCAAAATGCGGCTTAATTGAGGTAATCACGGATTGACCGAATCCCCGACAATGAGTATTTAACGGGATGTTTTTCGTCCCGCCTAATATGGTAAATCTTTAGCAATATTCTCGCCCTAGGACTGCATGTTAAATCAACGCTGTAGCGGTATTCTCCTGCACCCCACTTCTTTGCCCGGTCGCTACGGCATTGGAGATTTGGGAGATGGTGCGTTTCAATTCATCGATTTTTTGGCCGATTCCGATCAGTCTATTTGGCAAATTTTGCCCTTGGGGCCCACGGGTTATGGCAATTCTCCCTATCTTTGTTACTCGGCCTTGGCCATTAATCCCTGGTTGATTAGCCCCGAAAAATTAGTCGCCGCTGACCTATTGCCCCCCCATATCCTCGATCAAGCACCGGAATTTACGACGCCCTATGTGGACTACGATGCGGCGATCGCCTACAAATCCCAACTATTAAAACAAGCATTTGCTAGCTTCACCAGTCGTCCCACACCGGAATTACAACAGGAATTTAACGACTTTTGTGACGCCCAGAAGGATTGGCTCGACGACTATGCCCTGTTTATGGCCATCAAAGAAGCCCACAATGATGCCGGTTGGCATACCTGGGATAAGGCGATCGCCTGGCGGGAATCAGGGGCGATTAAAACCTGGAGCAAACGGCTCCAATCAGAAATTCAGTATCATAAATTCCTCCAACTAATTGGTTTCCGTCAGTGGCAAGGGGTGAAGCAATACGCCAATCAACGTCATGTGGCAATTTTTGGCGATTTACCCATTTATGTAGCCCATGACAGCGCTGACGTATGGGCAAACCCAGAAAACTTTTGCCTAGATCCCCAAACAGGAGAAGCCGCCATGATGGCCGGGGTGCCGCCGGATTATTTCAGCGAAACCGGCCAACTCTGGGGCAATCCGGTTTATAACTGGGAAACCTTACAGGGGACAAACTTTGCCTGGTGGGTGAACCGATTTAAAGCACTGTTGCAGTACCTAGACATTGTTCGCATCGATCATTTTCGGGGCTTTGAATCCTATTGGGGCGTTCCCGAAGGAGAAAAGACAGCCCAAAACGGCCAATGGTATCCCGCCCCAGGTCGGGAATTTTTCCAGGCTTTACAGGAACAACTGGGGCCTGACCTACCCATTGTGGCTGAGGATTTGGGGGTAATTACCCCAGAGGTAGAGGCTCTGCGGGACGATTTTGGTTTTCCAGGGATGAAAATTTTGCACTTTGCCTTTGATTCCGACCGGGCTAATCCTTTTTTGCCCTTTAATTACAGCAATCGTAATGCCATTGTTTATACGGGAACCCACGACAATGACACCACTGTGGGTTGGTTTGAGGGGCGATCGCCAGAAGCCCAACAAACGGTGATTAATTACCTGGGCTGTGTCTGTAGCGAAGGCATTCAATGGAGCTTGATTCGGCTGGCATCCAGTTCCGTGGCCAATGTGGCCATTTTTCCCCTCCAAGATATTTTAGGGCTAGGTAATGACGCTCGTATGAATTTACCCGGCACGGCCCAGGGCAATTGGGGTTGGCGGTATCATCCCGATCAATTAACCCCTGGTTTAGCAGGGCATCTCAGTTTTATTACGGAAATGTATGGGCGACGTATTTATCATCCCGAGCCTGCCCCTGATTCCCCGGCGGAAGAAGACTAAGTACAATGGCGATCGCCCCGATAATTCCCAAATAGTTCAAGACTTGGATGGGGCGATCGCTTTGGATAGGGTAAACCCTACCCCTGCCAAGACTGTCAGTTCGCTCATTTTGGGAACGTTTTTGGAATTATCAACAGCAGAATAGGACTTGTAGCGATCGCCAAAAAGTATTGACAAGCAAGACCAAACATATAGTAAGCCCCCAGAAAAAATTAGCTCAGTTTAAACAGCCATGGAACGAGTTAAACGCTATATATAGTGTTTTCAAAAAATCCTTGAACACTAGCAAAAGCGGCGAACCGACGGTAAGTAGGTAGCTTTTCCGATTCCTTGCAAAAAGCTAAAGCATCGTTGAAAACTACCCGCACACATCCAAACAACTGGGCTAAACTCCGTTGCTTTTGGTCTGTAGGGTAGAATCGGTACTGATACCCTAACTTCATTGCTTAAAGTAAAATGGGTATGTTAATCCATCGTAATTGGTCTGTAGCAAAATGATAACCAACTTACGCCAAGAGCGTAATAGCATTTCTAGTCTCAAAATTCATTTGGTCTGTGTAACCAAGTATCGTCAGCAAGTTTTAACCCCGGAAGGACTTGCCGTAATCGAACAGTCTTTTAATGATGTTGCTAAAAAGATGGATTTTAGGGTGATTGAATTTAGTGGAGAGTCAGACCACGTTCATGTTTTGATTGAGTTTCCGCCTAAGTTGTCTGTATCGCAGATGGTAAATGCCCTCAAGGGAGTTTCTAGTCGTCGCTATGGGCAGGCAAACCTACCCAAGCCCTATGGGAAAGAGGCTTTGTGGAGTCCATCTTATTTTGCTTCTACTGTTGGCGGTGCGCCTATGGAAACCCTTAGACTTTACATACAAAACCAATTAAAGCCGTCCTGAAGGATGGGGTTTTAGACCCATTTTTTTGATAATTTTTCATGAGCGACTTTTTTAGCAAGCCGTAATTGGGGATCAATTTGATAGCCAAAACAGAGTAAAGCAAACCACAAACTGGGGGAAAAATCCTCTAGCCAACGGCGGGAATTGAGCAACCATTGGGGATACCAAAATTTCAACACAGCATTAACCAAAGATTGACGGGTAAAGTCAAAATAAACCAGCAGCCAACGCAGTAAATCTTTCGTACCAGCCATTTCCCAGATCCAGAGCAACAGTTGGGGATTTTTGCTGGCCGCTTTGAGGGCGAGGCGGGAAAATAGGGGCCAGGTAGTGCGGTCTTTGATGAAGGTTTCGGCGACGTCCGGGGGGGAATCCGCCAGCAAACCAAAAAAGGTATTGAGCATGGCATTAACCCGTTGGGGCGGCAGTTGTTTACCCGTGGGAACCATCATGCCTTTGGAAAAGAGCCAAGTGACAGCAATATTGCTTTGGTATGCCCGAATTTGGTTTAGTTGTTGGGCGCTTAAGAGGTCATATTGCAAGGCGGCATTTAATAAGTCCGTTAACTTGCCTAAATTTCTGACTAACGATCCAAATCCTGTGAACACCAAAGGGGATTGTAAAGAGGCCGCATCCCCGATCGCAATCAAACGATCCACGGAAATTTTGCGGTCTTGGGCACTGGTACTAAATTGGCCGGGAATGTAACCGAACGTCGCCTTTTTCCAGGTTAATTTATCCAGATTACAACGACGGTATTCCGGCAAAATGGTGAAAAAATCTTCATACATTTCCAATAATGAACCGGGGTTATCCGGATGAACTTGATGGTAGTGAAATAAATAAACCGTTAACTCATCCCCCGCACCGGGAAACAGTTCCCAAATCAATTGTCGTCCCCGGGAAATATCCCCATGGGAATTTAATACATCGCCATAGGTACTATCCCACACCACCGGATCAAGTCCTTCGATGACGGCCCCCACCGTGGGACATACGCTATCAAATGTTCTGCCGCCATTCAATTGCCAGGCGATCGGGGAAGCGGTGCCCATGGCATCAATTAATAGACGTCCTTGGGCTTGTTTAGTTTGTTGAGTCGGTAATTCTACACAGTCTAAAATGACTTTTTCAGGATCAATGAAGGCGTGAATAAATTCCGTTTGATCCCAAATTTCTCCCCCAGCAGCTTGTAACTTTTGCCCGCACAATGCTAAGAATTTAGCGGAATCCAAGGCAATATTCAAAACCGTCGGTGTGTGAAGAACTTTCGCTTTTAAATGGGGCGGATTATAGGCATCAAAAAACTTATTAAAGCCATCTTGGTATTCCCGCGCAATAATGCTTTCAAATTCCGCTGGGGTAAATAAATTCAAATCAATCAATCGCTGAAATTCATCCCGAGAAATATTCCATTCCCGATTCATCCGCCCAAAGGGTAATCGTTCCAACAGTAAAACCCGATGACCTAATTCGGCCATCACGGCGGCGTGGACGGCCCCCAATGCCCCACCCAGATAAATCAGATCAAATTGCGGGACATCGGAGTTAATGGCAACAGGTTGGGGTTCTTGAAAAATAACTTGTTTCGGCGTTTGGGGATTGGCCACACTTTCCCGCCAACGCTTTTCCCACCAGTAAACCCGTGTTAGATCATACTCACCTTCTGGCAACTTTTGAAAAAACTTAACTGTTTCAGGGTATTGGGCTTCCAGGGCATCAAAAATTGTTTGCTGACTGAGATCAATTTCTGGGGGAGCAGGATAGTTTGGCGGAAATTGTTGCTCTAGCGCCTGTTCTAATTGCTTGGCGATCGCCGTTTCCTGGGGGAAAGGGTTATTACCCCAACGGATACATTTCAAATAGGTAGTGCGTTGCAGTGACCAAACAAAGATTGATAGTTCACTATCCTGACCCGATGATCCTTGCAGTCGGAGTCCTTGACTGGTCAAATGTTTGCTACCCAACGCCGGTTGCCATCGGTGCTGTAACCAATCAATAACCTGGGCCGTCGCGGCGATCGGGACTTCGCAATAGAGTAGTTCACGCATGAAAATCAGAGGATCTAAAACAGGATCGGGCCAGATTAGGAAACGTCCCCAAAGAGCAGACTGTTAGAGTTTTGCTAACATTCCAGCGTAATCGAGGACGTTCATTGGTGGAAAGTGTCAGGAGTAACCTGTTCCCGCTTCTGCAACGGGACTGGTTAACCAACTATTCTTGTTAGCGTTTCGCTAAGTTCTTATTGCGAGCGATTTTACGCAGGCGGATGGATTCGGGGGTGATTTCCACCAATTCATCCGGGCCGATGTATTCCAACGCCCGCTCCAGATTCATTTCTTCAGGGGCTTGGAGTTGTACCAGTTCATCCCCGGTGGCGGAACGGTGGTTGGTCAACTGCTTGGTTTTACAAACGTTTAATTCCACGTCCTGGGGTCGGTTGTGCTCCCCGATGATCATGCCTTTGTAGACTTTGGTGCCGGGGGTAATAAAGAAGACGCCCCGATCCTCCGCGTTTTTCATGGCGTAGAAGGTGGAAACCCCTTCTTCAAAGGCAATCATCACCCCGTTGTAACGGTTTTCCAGATCGCCGCTCATGGGACGGTATTCCAAAAAGCTGTGGTTCATAATTCCTTCGCCCCGGGTCATGCGGATGAAGTCCCCCCGGAAACCCAGTAAGCCCCGGGCGGGAATGACAAATTCCAATTGGGTACGGCCATTGACCCCGGTTTGCATATCCTGCATTTCCCCCCGTCGTTGCCCGAGGCGTTCGATGCAGGAACCCACTGCGGCTTCGGGTACATCTAGGACGAGATATTCAAAGGGTTCACAGGGTTGACCATTGACTTCGCGGTAAATGACTCGCGGTTGGGCAACTTGGAACTCGTAGCCTTCCCGGCGCATGGTTTCGATCAAAATACCGAGGTGCAATTCCCCCCGACCGGAAACGAGGAATTGTTCAGCGCTTTCCCCATCTTCCACCCGTAGGGCAACGTTGGTTTCGAGTTCCCGATTAAGGCGATCGCGGATTTGGCGGGAGGTGACAAATTTTCCTTCTTGGCCAGCAAAGGGGGAATTGTTGACGGAAAAGGTCATTTGCAGGGTCGGCTCATCCACCTTGATCAAGGGTAAGGCTTGGGGTTCATCGGGACAGGTCAAAGTTTCCCCAATGTTGGCATCGGCAAAACCGGCGATCGCCACGATATAACCGGCACTGGCTTCTTCGAGTTCGATCCGTTTTAGACCTTCAAACCCCAATAATTTGCTCACCCGAGCTTTGGCGATCGAGCCATCTTCTTTGACTAAGGCTGCCTGTTGCCCCGCCCGGATAGTCCCATTGTGAATCCGACCAATGATGATCCGCCCTAAATAATCGGAATAATCCAGGGTCGTTACCTGTAATTGCAGGGGTTTGGTGGGGTCACCGGCCGGGGGCGGAACATGGTGCAGGATTGCCTCGAATAAAGGCTTCATATCTTCGGAGTCGTCCTCTAGGCTGGCCTTGGCAAAACCCGCTAAACCCGACGCAAAGAGGGTGGTGAAATCGCATTGGTCATCATCAGCCCCCAACTCCACAAACAAATCAAAGACTTTATCGACAGCGGTGTTGGGGTCGGCCCGGGGGCGATCGATTTTGTTGACAACTACCAGAG
>JBJOGT010000013.1:0-5567 GCA_046048115.1 Cyanobacteriota bacterium
TAGGCGTTCCCAAGGGGCGGGCATGTTTAACCAACACATCGGCGAGGATTGCCACATCACTATCTAATTCCCGGCGATAGCGCATTAATTCATGGGCATTCCCTTCAATTAAACCCTGATCCGTAGCCATGACCCCGGTTAGCACATTCACCCGGATGAATTTGGCCCCCACACAACTGGCGATCGCCAACCCACTACGGGCATCGTTACGGAGCACATTAATGCCCACGGGAACCACCACCAAATTTTGAATCCGGTCCACAATTAACGTCATCGCGCTGACAATGGCCGGATCAACTTGTTGTTTAGTAAACGGTGCATCAAAAAAATTTTCAATAATAATCCCGTTCACTCCCCCGGCCGCCAGGGCCGTGGCCTCCTGTTCTGCCCGCTCAATCACGGCGGTTAAACTGCCTCCCCACCGGGCCGACGTGGGCAACGGCAATAAATGAACAACCCCGATGACGGGATTACGGGTCTGAAACGTTTGCAATAAATCCACAACAGTCAATCCTAAACGCCCCTGCACGACAGTTAGGCCCTCACTGTCCAAGACAGGCGGGTTAAAAGTAAACAAAAGTAAACCAATTATGAATTGTACCCTACGGCGGAAAATGGTCGGGGATCCCTTTCTAGTCTCCACCGCTCAGGGTATGATTTATAGAACATAAATTGAGGCTGTAGCTCAGACGGATAGAGCAAGCGCCTCCTAAGCGCTGGGCCGCCGGTTCGACTCCGGCCAGCCTCGCCTTCAGCATCTAAAGTCAGGAATGGTGGTATTTTCAATCAATTTAATCAATTAAAGAAAACATCATTTCACCACCACACACCAACTGCCCATCCACTTTGGCCTCCCCCCGCATTTTGGCAATGCGTTGCAATTTAAAGGAGACTAACTCCACGGTCATAATTAATTGATCCCCAGGAACCACTGGGCGACGGAATCTGACCCCATCAATGCCGGCAAAGGCAAAAAATTTTCCCCGCATTCCCGGTAGTTGGGTGAGGACAACCCCCCCCACCTGGGCCATGGCTTCCACAATTAAAACCCCCGGCATAATCGGGCGATCGGGAATATGTCCCGGAAAAAAAGGCTCATTAATGGTGACATTTTTCAGCCCGACTGCCTTTTTCCCTGCTTGAAAATCGATAATCCGGTCTACTAAGGCAAAAGGATAACGGTGGGGCAATAGTTCACGAATATCTTGGATGGTGAACTGGGTCTGGGGGGAGTCACCATTTTCATGGGTATGATGGGGGGGCATCTCCAAGGGGGTTGGGGGGTGAGGGGCCATAGAAAATTACAGTACGAAAACAGCGGTTCCCGGCAAAGGCATTAATAACCGTGGCGTTTGCTGGGAGTGTCGCCCTCTAGTGTAGGACGTTCTGGGGGGCAAGCCCTCAATCCCGTTCCCCAAATATGGTTTTTTTTAATGTGGCGACTAAGAGTAAGATGGGGGGATTGTTAACCCCTATTCTGAAAGATCCGCCTAATCCTGTGGAAATTTTTGTTTATCACACGCCCGAATTAACGCCTGAGTCCCAATTACCCAATTGCGCCGTCGTTATTGATGTATTGCGGGCAACGACAACGATCGCCACAGCTTTAAAAGTGGGGGCGGAAGCGGTGCAAGTTTTTAGTTCATTATCGGAATTGATGCAGGTAAGTGAGGCTTGGCCCTCGGAACGGCGGCTCCGGGCTGGGGAACGGGGAGGGGGCACTGTGGAAGGTTATGATTTGGGTAATTCTCCCTTGGACTGCACACCGGAGTTGATGGCGGGGAAACGGCTATTTTTGTCCACCACCAATGGCACCCGCGCTCTCCAACGGGTGGAACAGGCGGGGCAGTTGATTACGGCGGCCATGATTAACCGTAAAGCGGCCGTAGATTATCTTGCTAAGGTGAAGCCCACCACGGTTTGGTTAGTGGGGTCGGGGTGGGAAGGGGGCTATTCCCTGGAAGATACAGTCTGTGCCGGGGCGATCGCCGATTTGTTAGTCCAAACGGGGGTAGAATTCACCGTCGGCAATGATGAAGTGGTGGCGGCCCGGAGTTTATATCAACAATGGCAGGGGAATTTATTGGCTTTGTTTGAGCAGGCCAGCCATGGTCAACGGTTATTGAAACTCGATCGCCGGGAGGATCTGCGCTATTGTGCCACGGAAGATTTGCTGGATATTCTGCCAATGCAGAAAGCACCGGGGGTTTTGATGGCGGGGTGAGCATTGAGTCAATTTGGGTCAAATTTAGCGCTGCTCTTGGCGATCACGGATAATCTCTTCCACTTTTTCGCCGAGATCAACCAGGTGTAAATGGCCTTGACCGTTATGCCAGGTGGCAAATAAACATTGGTAACGATCCATGGGGGCGATCGCCGTAATGGTTTCCCCTAAATCAAAATTGCCAAACAAAAAGCCTTCGTAATCCAACAGGGCCACTTCCCCCGTTTTTGCTGCCAATAGATACCCCCAGGCAAAGGGTTGAATGAATTTCGGGTGGAGATTGAGGGCAATGCGATTTACCTTGAGGGGCTGGAGTCGAATCAAGACCCCCGTTTGGGGCGTGTCGTAGGCTAAACCAAATAAATGATTGCGCGAGAAGCGATTAACGACCAGGTGATAGACCAAAAAGGAAAGCTGAAAAGCCCGAAACAGATTGCCCCGGCGATTAAACAAAGAAAATAAACTCTGTCCTTGACTGGCGGTTTGGGCGAGTTGCACCAACAGGCCATGGCGATCGTCAATGGTTAATAACTGGGAAGGAAACAGCGTTTCCAAAGGAGACCCCAGACCTTTGCCGCGATCAGTGCGCCAAACCTGAAATTGTCCTTTTTTGGGGTTGTCCGGGGTAACCGCCGTGGCCAGACGTGTCCCCCCCGGACTCAAACTCGCCATTAATCGTAGCCCTTTAAAACTCAAGATTGGTTTGGGTAATTGCGGCGAAAAGATGAGTTTGTCCTGCCATTGAAAAAATTGCCAAGCCGTTTTATCGATATCCTGGGTGATCAGACTAATTTTGCTTTGACTTACTGCTAATTCCGAAATTAAACCCGGCACCCCCAAGGACCAGCGGGGGAGGGGATGGTGATTCAGGTCTGGATCGCTATATTCCCACAAATACAATTCTTGACCATTGGCTAGGTAGAGCCAAAGCCCATCACACACCAGGGTTTTGACCGCAAAAAGTAAGGGTGTACTGTGCTTGATGGTGATTTCAAAGGGAAGGCGATCGGGGGGATGGTGGTTGTATAAGGAGAGGTTGGTTTTCGGCGCAGCCAGTTGGTTTTGCACTGTTTCAATCGCCGTTGCCATGGCCATCGCCGTGCCGTAACGACGCTGGGGTAATTTTTCCAAAGCTCTAGTCACTAAGGGTTCCAAGGCCGGGGGAAAGTCTGGGGGGAAAGTCAGCCTAGCATTGAGATGGGCCGATTGGAGCGCTTTGGGAAAACCGGCAAAGGGGCGATCGCCCGTAATTAATTCAAAGAGCATGATCCCCACGGCATAAATATCCGACGCCACGGAAAATTTGCCATAAAACCGTTCGGGAGCCATATAGGCTGGCGATCCTGTGTAGCCTTTGCCAAAATTCGGATTACCTGTGGCCTCCGTGAGGCGAGCAATACCAAAGTCCGAAACCTTGACTTGCCACCCCCGTTGCCGGGGAATTAGCAAAATATTATCGGGCTTGAGATCGCAGTGAATAATATTATGTTTGTGGGCTTGGTCTAACCCCAGCAAAATCTGATAAATCAAATCCAGTTTACCCGCCAGTCCCAATTCCCCATCCCCTTCAATAATGTCCCGCAGGGTTCCCCCTTCACAGTAATCCATCACCAAATAACGCCCGCCTGCATGGTATTCCAGCGCATGGCAGGCCACAATGTTGGGATGGCGCAACATGACTAAATAAGAGACTTCCCGCAAAAATTTATTGGTGGGAAAAACGCGGTGTTCTAAATCCTTAAGGGCATAAACTTTACCCGTAGATCGATCTAACGCACAATAAACTCGCCCGAACTGTCCTTGACCGATCTGCCCAATAATCCGATAGCGGGAACGGGGAAAAAGCGGCATTACCGCCACATTAGCCGTAGTTATCATAAAAAAACGCCTAGGACAGGAGCTTTCTTCATTTTACCCCTGCCCTCTGCGGTTATTGTGGTTTGTTGTTGTTGGAATTGATTTCAGAGAAAATTCGATGTCACCTTAGCCGAAGAGATTGGCCGCGGTGGTTGCGCTTTCTTGTTCTAGGAGGGGTTTGATTTCCCGATCAGGGCCGGCAATATAGGCATCATGGCCATTGCCATTATCTTCACTGGCTTTGACCGCCACTAAATCCTCCGTTGCTTGCCCTGAGCCGTCGTAGAACTCTTTGTGGAGTTGGCGGGCTCGGTCGTAATTATCTAGGTCGCTCTGGTCAAAGTAGAGCTTGTAGGCTTGGCGGAGATCATCGGTGGCCAGTTGGCGGGTTCCCAATTCTGCATAGACAATGCCCCGGTGGTAAAAGGCGTCAGCCAATTCCCCATTGAGACGGATGGCTTCGGTGAAGTCCCGAATCGCCTCTGAACGATCGCCGAGGCGTTTATGGCTCAGACCCCGTTGATAGTAGGCATCGGCCTTGGGATCGGCTTCGATGGTGTGGCTACAATTTTCCATTTGCCGTAACTCATTAACCACATCAACTAAGGCTTGGTGTTTTTCATCTAGCCCCGCATGGGTTTGTTCGGCTTCGGCTTGGAAGGCGGTGAGTTGACCGTTCAGTTCCGTCGCTTTTGCCTCTAGGGCTTGGCTTAAGGCCGTTTGACCGTCGGCGATCGCCTGTTGTTGTTGGGCGAGGGCGGCCTGGGTTTCACTTTGGAATTTTTGCAAATAGTCTTGGATGGTGGCTTGGTTTTGATTAACCAAATTGACCACCTGGGTCGAGGCTGCCGCTTGGCTTTCTAATAAATGGGTTTGTAATTGGCGACGATTGACCATGTGTAGCCCCACCGCTGCGGCCACCGGCACAACCCCCGCCGCCACATTACCCGTAACACCACCGGCGATCGCCCCGCCGATTAGAGCGATCCCAGACAGACCATCCCAGAGGTTGGCATTGTAAGCGGTGGATTCCGTCGGGGCCATTGCCCCCTGAGCATTGACTTGGTTTTCCATAATAATCTCAATTCCTTGCGCGATAATCGGGAGAATAATCTAGTTAAAGGTTGAGTACGTTTACTGTTAATCCGGGATTTCGCCGGTAAACCTAACCGAATAGCGCTTCCTCTTGATGGGTCAGAATCTTACAATCCGACGTGGGATAGGCGGCACAGAGCAAAACACAGCCTTGCTCCAATTCATCCGGCTTGAGGAAATCGCTGGCTTTATCCGTATGTTCGATGGTGCCGCTGAGCAATCTTCCCGCGCAAGCCACACAGGACGCCGCACGACAGGAATAGGGTAAATCTAATCCTTGCTCTTCGGCTGCATCCAAAATTAGTTCATCTTCAGCAATCTGAATGGTGATGTCGCTGCCAGTGGCTTCATTGACAAAATTAACGGAATAAATCGCACTCATAGCGGGTTA
>JBJOGT010000014.1:0-3641 GCA_046048115.1 Cyanobacteriota bacterium
AGGATTAAAGGCTATATCCCTTATACAGTCTGTCTTTTGACTATTCTTGTCCCCCCGCCAGTCTGCCGTTGATAATTCCAAAAACGTTCCCAAAATAAGCGAACCGACAGACTTTACTTCATTTTTAACACTTATCTCACACAAATTTTTATCCAAGTATTTATATTTAGTACAAAAGCAGGGTGCTCCCGTTAGTGGAGAGCTTAAAAAGCGATCGCCCCCTAAGCGGCTAATAAGGATTTCTCGCCAATAACCTGCTCGTAATAATCCACTAACTGCTCAGTCGCCGCCGGCCAGCCCCAACGCTCTGCCTCCAACCGGGCATTAGCTCGCAGTACATCCCGCTCCGCCTCAGCCGACAACAGATTTTGGGTTGCTGTCACCAAGCCATCGGGATCAAGGGGATCAAATAAATAACCATTTTCGCCATCGGTGACAATATCTGGAATGCCCCCCGACGCCGCCGCCACCACCGGACAGCCCCCAGCCATGGCTTCGAGTAATACCAACCCTAGGGTCTCAGTACGGGATGGAAAAATAAACGCATCTGCCGACGCAAAGGCCGACGCTAACTCTAACCCCTGCATATAACCCGCAAAATGGGTATTGGTTCCCGCAAAATGGGATTCCAAGGCTTCCCGGTGGGGGCCATCCCCAACGATCGCCAACCGAGCTTGGGGAATGGCGTCTAAAACCGGTTTAATTTGATCAATTTGCTTTTCCGCCGAGACCCGTCCTACGTAGAGGAATAATGGGGCCTCGGGATTGCCCTGGGATAATTTATGACGCATCTGCTGGGATTTGAGATGGGGCTGAAAGAGGTCGGTATCAACGCCCCGTTGCCATAGATCCACCCGTTCGATGCCATGATCCACCAAGGCTTGAACCATGGCGGAGGAAGTACACAAATTCAATTGGGCTTGGTTATGGGCTAACTTCAATAACTCCCATAAAACCCCTTCCAGCGCCCCTAAGCCATAATGCTGTAAATATTGGGGCAGGTGGGTATGGTACGAGGCGACCAGAGGGATATTGAGGGTTTTCGCGTAGTAAATTCCCCCTAATCCCAACACCGCCGGATTCACCACATGGATTAAATCCGGTTTAAACATTAACAACGCTTTTTTTATTTTGGGGCTAGGAAACGCTAATTTTAGTTCAGGATAGAGGGGTAAAGGAATGCCTTGAACACCATTGATTTTTGCCCCTTGGTATTCTTTTAAGCCCCCTTCGGGACAAAACACTAATACTTGATGACCCTGGCGTTGGAGATTTTCTACCGTATGTTTTAGGCGGGTAACGATTCCATCAATTTTCGGTAAAAAGGTTTCCGTAAATAAGGCAATTCTCATAACCAAGGGGGGATTGAATTTAGGAGGAAGCTAAAACGTAGGGGAAAATAATTCAGGGTAACAATCGATACAACCCTAAAAAAATTGCCCATTGACTGCCTAATACTATACCGGCAAAGATCCCGTGGAACTAGTCCAGCCATAAAAGGCTAAATGACTCAGACCATATTTTTTTTGGCGAATGACCTGCAAATTGCCGATGGTATCTGGTGCCTTCCACCGCTGGGGGTCATATTCCACAGCCATTTCTCCCTGTGGATTCAATAGATTTAAGTCCGCAATGGCCTGTAAAACCGGATCGTAAAGTGTACTGGCGTAGGGGGGGTCGAAGTAAATCCAATCAAAGGTCTGTCCCGCTAAGGTCGGTAACTGTTTTAACACTGATCCCCGTAGCACTTGCCAGGTTTGTTCCGGCTGGGCTAACCGTTGCCAATTCTCCTGAATAATGGCGCAGGCTTTACCGGCTTGTTCAATGCCGATGACAGTTTTTGCGCCCCGGCACAGGGCTTCAGCGCCGATGGTGCCATTGCCAGCACAGAGATCTAACCAGCGGGATCCTTCAATGCCACTCCGCCAGATATTAAAGAGGGCCAGGCGGACTTTCCCCGTGGTGGGTCGGGTCTGTTGGCCGGGAAGGGTTTTGAGGAGGCGATTGCCATAAATTCGCATGGGGGCTTGTGGGAAGTCGGAACACAATCAGTAACAATGACGGCCCAACCTATTCATGGACTACTGCTGGCGTCTTTTTGATCTGATCGGCGATGGGGTTGATTTTTTCCATCACTTTAATCATGTCGCCATAATCGGGGGTGGGCACCTCTAATAAATAACCCGCAGAGGCGGCGATCGCCGGGGATACTTGGGTCATGGCGTCTTGGATTTGGGACTGGAGACGGGCTTCTAGGTTGGGATTAAGCAAAACAGACCCACTGGGAACGTCATGGCTATCCGTGGCCAATACCCGAAACGTCTGGGGCGGAAATTGACTGCGATACTGGGTAAATTCCCCTTGGGAAACGGCCCCCCCATCAACGGTTTTGTCGGCGATCCATTGCATCACCATTTCGGGGGTATCGGCAAATTTAATCTCTGCCAAGGTTAGCCCATAGAGGTTGTACAGGGGCAAGTAATAACCCGTTGCCGATCCCGGTTGCCCTAGGGCCATCACCTTATCGGACAAATCCTTAATACTTTGGGCGGGACTTTCCTGCCGAACCACAATCAAAGACCGGTTTTGTAATCCCCCTTCCATGGCAAAAATGGGTTGGTAACGGAACTGAGAAACGGCGATCGCCGCCACCCCCGGCGGAGCAAAGACAATGTCCCAATTTTGCTGTTGGACTTGATTAAGAGCATGGGTTTCATTATAGGTTGGCTCTAGTTCGATAACACTATTTAACCTTTCCCCTAAATAGCTCTGAAGTTTGGCATACTGCTCCAATTTTGCGGGATTTCGCTCCAGATTAACAACGCCAATGGTTATTTTCCCGATAGGCTGGCTTTGATCGGACTGACATCCCCATAATGCCATAGTGACGAATACCATCAATAAAAATCGTCGTGTTAACATTTTCATAAAAATCGAAAGTAGTACTTAAGCTTGCTCGGCAATGATTAACACTATCCTGCGTTCCCTGGCCTACACCTTTTCAAACCCATTCTTCACAGCAAAAATAAATTCAGAACGATTTTGCGTTGTTTCAGCAATTGCCAAGATTATCAAGAATTGTTAGGCTCCCTTGCTGTAACGCACATTCCGCAGGTGTATCAGACGAGTAAATAATATTTTTGACAGGAAGAACCTAAAACTGAATTACATGGTGATGCTCTAGGTTCAAATTGACGACCTGTCGGATTCCGTCAAGAACGACCAAATGAATGGACTGGAACGACTGAAACACCCAGCCCATGGTGGGGGTAGCCGTGGGGTTGCCCAACGGATTGGGAATGGTTTGCTTCGCTTTGGCGAAAGCTTGGCGTAATTTTCTCTGAAGCCAGGGTATAAACTAACAAACAAAGCCCCATGACCCTTGCCAAAGCCGCGACTCGCTCCGGGGTCTTGAGAAAGACGCTACTGGCAAAAAACATCGGGTCTTTGAGAAAACGGAATCCCCTCTCAGTACTTTATGAAAGTTTTTATGAAAGTTATAGATTCACTTGAATACATTGTTAAACTAAGCCGTCATGTCACCACAACGGCTCGTCTTCAAAACCGAGCATGAGAGTTTCCCCCTCACTCGGCTCCTCAATAGAACAACCATTGTCATTGGTACGTCTTCTATAGCCATT
>JBJOGT010000015.1:0-4535 GCA_046048115.1 Cyanobacteriota bacterium
CTTGACTACTGCCCTCTGACCTTAACTTGCCACCCATCGCTAGGGACAAAATTCCAGTCATTGCACCACTAAAATTTAGGGTTGCTAGAATCCGCCACAGTAGATAAAGGATAGAAAAAGCAATTAATATACCACTAATAACCGCCTTCGCCCGGGGAGACGTGGGGGGAAAATATTGAACTATGCCCACAACAATAACGAATAAACCAATAAAAATACCCTGCAGAAGGGGTTGATAATCAGGCTTAGGTATTCGTACAAACCAAGGCGGATTGAGTTGTAATTGACCAATGGATTGGGATAAGTGAATAATTGTTTGATTCCCCAAGAACCAACCCATCGATAGGGCCAGAAATAAGCCAAAACCCAATAAAACCAATAAGGTTGCCCCATGAATGGGAAATAGCGACGATCGCCGGTCGGGGGTCTGAGCCATTGATGTTTCCCTGGATTTTATTGGGTAAGGCATGGTTATCGGTTCTTTCGTTACAAACGGATGGAATTGACCAGAAAACTAACACAAAAAACTGTTGGGCAGGTTTAACAGACTATGCCATCACAATATTCTATTAAGAGAGGGGAGGGCGACGGCTTAGATAAAGCAGCGGGCCAAACAGGGGCAAAGCACAAATTATGCCTAAATTTAGACCACTGAAAATATGTCGCCGTCGTAAATCATCCGCCGCAATAAAGGGAAAGACCAAACACAAGCAGAGAAAATCACTACTCATCACAGCAATAAACTGACTTTGTTGCCATTGTTGACCAAATTCTTGCCAATCCCCCCACCCAATTGCACCTCCGACACAGGCGATCGCCACCAAGAATAAACATCTTCCCAACCAAGGAGATTCCCAAAACCCCAGGCCCTGTGGCGGATCTTCAACAACACGGGCATTAGGTTCGCGCAGAATTAAATAGGGCAAAATCATAAACGCCCCCAGAAAAAAAGATCCCACCAGAAATGGCCAGGCTGGTATTTTTTGTCCATGCCCATCCACCAAAATCACTGCACCAAAAATAAACGGCCAGACCCCCATGAGATTAAACAAAGCAATAATGACCGGATTGATCCCCTGCCATTGCCCCAGGGAAAGACGCTTAATCAATTCCACCGTGTTGGAATCCATCGGCGGCGACCAACCAAAGGCGAAAATCAGCAACCCCAACCATAGGGCGATGAGTATGAAACGACGAAGCCAGAGGAGGGGCATAAATGGGTTGGAAAGCATAGAGTCAACATTCGGTCACCGTTGCCGGATGGGGATGATGGGGAGAATCTGCTTGGTTGAGATAAAGAGATTGCAAACTGGCTTTTAATCGTTGGGTTAACTGTTCGGAACTTAACTTGACTTTTGTCGGATCAAACTGATTGGCCGCAATTCCCGACCCAAAGGTAATTTTTACATCAGTACCTCGTTTAGGGAAGGGATCGCCATATTGAATGGCGACGGGAATCACCTGCATGGTTGTGTCAGGATCTTGTTTATAAACTTCCAACGCAATACGGCCAATGCCACGTTTGAGAGGATGAACTTGGCGATCGTGGAAAATCCCTCCCTCGGGAAAAATCACTAATATTTCCCCAGCATGCAGAAGCGCTGCACTGTAAAAAAGACTACTTAACTCAGGGCGCTTCGTGTCAATGGGAAACCCCCCAAGGTGACGAATTAACCATCCCTGTAAGCCCTTGACTTCAGAAGCCGTAACCATAAAACGTAAATCCCTACCCGTGACCCGCCTTCCCGCTGCTAAAGAAAGTAGAATACCATCCCAACGGGAGCGATGGGTCGGCGCTAAAACCATCGGTCCGGTATCAGATAGATGGTTTTGACCAATGATGGTAATCTCACCAAAGTACCAATATAGGAATCTTTGCCCCAAGAGATAAATTAGTGCCATTAGCCAAGCGGAAACTTTAGATTTGCCAATGACCGTCGGGTCGATGGCGCGGGATTGTGAATGGGTCATAGTTCTGAAAAAATATCTGAGTCTAGTACGCTCACCAACAGAAAGTTGTTGGTTAAAACGCTCAAAGTCTCGGTTTGCTCTTCTCCTTTACGGTAAGCTAGCATTCGCGGTTAAGGCGATAGGATGAGGACAGTTCGTGGAATCGGATCCCATCCCGTCATCTTTGCCAGATGATAGTTGCCGGTTAAACCCTCAATTTTTTACTTTTGCTTTCTGCTGAATTACATGCGATCGCCGCTTAAGTCTTCTTCATTCACCCCGTCTCCCTCGTTGCCTCAATGCGTAATTTGGGGAGGATTATTAATCCTATGCCAGGGGCTAATTAGCTGTAGTGCTAGTAAAACTGCCCAATGCAAAAAACTCATTTTAAATACACAGAAAATGGCCAAAGAAAGTTCAGAATACCGCAACACCACTAAAGAAGCGGATATTTTAAAAGTTGCAGATAGCTTCATTAGAACAGCAGACAAGGTTGAAAAACTGAGCCTTAACGATCCCCGGCTAACGGATTTCCAGCAACAATTAGTCAGTATTTATCGGGGCAATAGTGAAGCGACCCGCAGTATGCTCAATGCCTTGGCAAGTAAGGACATTTTGACCGCTAAATTAGCCCAGGATCAAGTACAGAGTATTGGCAAGCAAGAACAACAAGTGATCACCGACATTAATCGCTACTGTCAAACCCCCTAGCCAGGATTTAAGAACCTGACTGGGGGAAATTTAATTTTATTTTGAAGAACCCGTTACCTGTTTAAGATCATCAGCAGATGATTGTTGATAATTATCTTCAAGGGATTGGCGGCGTAGATCGGGATTGAGCAGGGACTGGCCATCAAGCTTGCTGACAATCAGGGCATCAAGGGAAAGGAGACCGGCACCGTTAACGGCCATGAACAAAAAACAAGCGGCATAAATCGCCGATAATTCGAGGTAAGGAATACTAAATCCAGCCACAAGAATGTGATGGTATATAGCGACTATCATCGTACCCAATAAGCCGAGGGCAGAGGGTCGAGTCAATAAGCCTAGTGCCACCAGAGGTGCACCAATTAATTCTGTGTAGGCGGCAATATAACTGAAAAAGATCGGGAAAGGAAGACCAATTACTTCTACGTAAGCATGGGCAAAGCTTTCAATATTAGCTAATTTATCTAAGCCATTATGAATCATGACGATGCCCACCACGACCCTTAAAACTGTCCAAACAAGGTGGAACTTAATGTCTTGCTCCAAGCTTGGTTTGAGCAGGTTTATCATTGATGATTGTATTTTCATGGGAATAAAAAAAAGGGAATGAATAACGTTTTTCCAAGGACGAGGTCGCCAAAAAGCAGCCTAAATGATTTATTTAGACCCTTTCTCGGGAAACTCTTCTGATTTAAAACGAACCTGTTTAGTAATCTAAAGGCAGAATATTGAAGTCAAGGCGCACCAGGGAGCTAGTACGCAATAGCCATCCAAATTTTGCTCATAAAAATTACAAATCTTTACAATCAACTTAACGCACTGTTACCAAAAAAGCCATGTCGCCCCTTACCGAATGAATCTGAAAAGAAGAATGGCGCATGATTGCCAGGGTAATCGCATGAAAAAAAGGGTAGTGTTCATCTGGAGGGCTTAGTGAGGCTATTCGATACAGGATTGACTTGACACTTTTTTCAACACCCACGAAATGGGCAGTCTCCTCAAACGAGAGCAGTTAGGTGTCCAGATGCTTTACCTTAACCCCCACGATGCAAGGGCTTATTCCGCCACAACCCTAAATGAAGTTTCTCCAGCGCCCTCCAAGCTGTTTAAAAACCCAGTGTCGTAGCAGAGGAAAACTGTCAAGTGACCCAAAGCCTCTTTGGGATGCGGTTTGAACACTACCCTCTTACACTTGGGTGCCTTTTTGTCAGATATCACCTTAATAGAGGTTCCCTTCAAATAACACAGGAAGAGAAGTCAGTCCCCGGAGGGTAATACTGTCTCGCCAGTTTAGTTGCTGAGTGTTTAATTTGATATTATTTAAACGGTCAATGACAGTTTGGATGGCGATTTGTGCTTGTACCCGTGCTAAAGCGGCCCCTAAACAATAATGGATGCCGCCACCAAAGGGCAAATTGGTGTGATTGCGAGACCAATCCAGGCGATCGGGATGGCTAAATTGTGCGGGATCACGGTTAGCGGCTCCAAGACAAACAATCACCTTATCTCCGGCTCGAATTGTCTTTTCTCCCATATTAATATCCTCTTTTGCTAGTCGTGCTAACACCTGCACAGGGCTATCATATCGGAGTAGTTCTTCAACAACCGCTTTGATTTTATGGGGGTTATTTTTGACAAATTCTATTGTTTCAGGATGTTGTAATAGGGCGAGTAAGCCATTACCAATTAAGCTTTTAGTGGTTTCTTGACCAACAATAAAAAGCATAATACAAAAGCCTAAAATTTCATCTTGACTAAGCTGTTGCCCCTGATTGCAGACGCGGATTAAGCGGCTAATTAATCCGTCTGTGGGATTTTTTTCTAACCTTTCAATTAACTGACAGAGATAGTTCCGAGCCTCGATCGCCATGGCATTT
>JBJOGT010000016.1:0-3874 GCA_046048115.1 Cyanobacteriota bacterium
AAGGCACCCTGGCGGTGCGGGCCAATGGGGAAGATTTCGTTCGGGAAGGTTTTACCACCAAGGATGGCTGGACGGTGGACTTTGACCATGTTTATGTCTCCTTTGCCGACATTAATGCCTATCAGGTGGAGCCAGCTTTTGATCCGGCCGCCGCTGGGGAAATGCCAAAGCCCAAGGTGGCGATCGCCATTCCGGGGCCCACAGTCGTAGATTTGACGGCGATCAAGAACGGTGAAAAAACGGTTTTAGTGGGAGACGTCACTGCTCCGGCGGGCCAATATAACGCCCTTACTTGGCAAATGCCCCCAGCGACGACCGGCCCGGCCCAGGGCTATTCACTCCTCATCGTGGGGACAGCAAGTAAAACCGGCAAGACTCTCCCCTTTAGCTTGGGTGTACAGGAACCCTTTGGCTTTGCCTGTGGCGATTTTGTGGGGGATGAACGCAAAGGTATTCTCGCGGCGGGGGGGGCGGCGGATGTGGAAGCCACCTTTCATTTCGATCACCTCTTTGGGGATGGGGAAGAACTGGCGGATAGCGAGATCAACTTCAAAGCGTTGGGTTTTGATCCCCTGGCGGCCATGGCCCAAAACAATACGGTCAACCTTACCAGCAATGATCTCAAGGCTGTTTTGACGGAGGCACAATACCAAAGTTTGCTCCAGATTCTGGCGGGTCTAGGGCACACCGGGGAAGGGCACTGTCGAGCGTTAACTTAATCAATTCGTAACCATGATGAAACCGGGTTTGGTTCTATTTTTCCTAATCAGTACCTTTTTGGGCAGGGCTTTTCCCGCTGCGGCCCATGGAGTAAAAGTGCAACACCAAGCGGTGACGGCGATCGCCGTGGTGGCCCAGTACGACTCTGGCAAACCCATGGCCGAGGCCCAGGTGTTGGTCTATGCGCCGGATAATCCGAAGGAACCCTGGTTAACGGGAATCACGGACAAACAAGGTAAATTTCTTTTCACCCCCGACGGCGATCGCCCTGGTAATTGGGAAATTGCCGTGCGGCAGGCAGGGCATGGGGCCATGGTGACAATCCCTTGGGAAACCATGGGGATCAACGGTAATCGCCAAAATGCCCAAGCTGACTCGATTAACCCCAGCAACCCCACTGCCCACCAATCAGTTTCAGAGATAACCCTCACTTCCACGCCAGCATCAGCAACCCTGTCCCCCATCCAACGGGGCATCACCCTAGGGGCGATCATTTGGGGTTTTGTGGGCACTGCCTTCTTTTTCAGTAAACGCAACGATGAAGGTAGGGCTTAGATGCACATTCCCGATGGTCTATTGCCGCCCCAGGTGGTGGCGGGGGGATATGCCATTACGGGGTTGGCCACTTGGTATTGTCTGCGGCAAATTCACCGCCGTGGGGATGCCCGAGCACAAATTCCTAAAGCGTCATTGCTAACGGCAGCCTTTTTTGTGGCATCTTCCCTTTATATCCCTTTCCCGCCGGTGAGTGTCCATTTCATTCTCAATGGTTTGCTGGGAGTCCTACTGGGTTATTTTGCTTTGCCCGCTATTCTGATCGGTCTATTTTTCCAGGCATTAATGATTGGCCATGGGGGATTGACAACCCTGGGGGTGAATGGGGCCATGATGGGGATTCCCGCTTTATTGGCCTATGCTGTATTTCAATTGCACCATGGGTTAGGAAAATTTGTACCGGAACGTTGGGCTATGGGCATTTGTGCCTTTTTAGGGGGCAGTATTGGGTTGGCTTTAACGGTGCTAATTTTTATTGGCATAACCTTAACTACCCTCCCCACGGGGTTAGACAATACCACTGAAAATCGGGCCATCGTCGTGTTAGCCCTGGGTCATCTACCCCTGATTTGCTTAGAGGGAACCTTCACTGCTCTGTTGGTATTATTTTTGCAACGGGTGAAGCCAGAGTTGTTGGAGAATTGAGACCATGGGCTTAATCACACTAGAAACCTATGGGCAAGGGCGATCGCCGCTTCATCGCTGGCCGCCTCGGCAAAAAATCCTTAGTCTGGGGTGCTTAATGGTTGCCTTTGCCATGGTGCAACAGCCTGGGTTAATCCTCCCCATGGTGGCGGTAACCGGGGGACTATACGGTTTATCCGCACTGCCCTTTAGTTTTTTACGACAGCGATTGAGTTATCCGGGGCTGTTTATTTTAGCCGTGGTGATTTTGCTGCCCTTTACCAGCGGAGAAACGGTGCTGGGGCAGTGGGGCGTGATCCGTTTACGGCGGGAAGGACTGGAGACCACTGCTTTAATTGTGGGTCGTTTTCTGTCTATCTTCAGCCTGGGGTTTATTCTCTTGGGTACTACTCCCTTTTTCACCCTCGTTCAATCCCTACGTCGTCTGGGTTTACCTACGGTGATGGCGGATATGGCTCTGTTGACCTACCGCTATCTCCACAATATGGGTGATACGTTAACCACCATGCACCAAGCAATGCAACTGCGGGGCCTGGGACAGAATTCGGAACAGGGTTGGCGGATGAAATGGCGATCGCTCCAACGGTTAGCTTTACTAATCGGAAACCTTTTACTCCGCAGCTATGAACAGTCGGAACGGGTTTACAAAGCTATGGCATTACGGGGTTATGGTCAGGGCATGGTGTCGCAGAAAAATCCAAGGGCATTGATGGCACCAAGAGAGGGTCTAGGTTTAACCGTGGCAGTGATGGCGATCGCCGTCGGGTTTTTAATAGCAGAGGTGGTGCTTTGACGGTAATTAATACATCATCCATCCATCCTTTAGGGAAAACGGAAACAAGTAACCCGAACCCCGTAGCCATTGCCGTTCAGGGCCTATCCTTTGCCTACGGAAATTTGCCGCCGGTCTTGGAGAATTTATCTTTAACGATTAAAACTGGGGAAAAAGTCGGCATCATCGGCCACAATGGTTGCGGCAAAACTACCCTGTTTATGTTGCTCTGTGGGGTGCTCAAACCCTCTGCCGGTTCTCTGGAATTATTTGGGAAACCCCTGCAACCGGGGCAGTTTTTACCGGGGGTTGGTCTGTTGTTCCAAGACCCCGATGACCAGTTATTTTCCGTCTCCGTTCGGGAGGACATTGCCTTTGGCCCCCAAAATATGGGTCTATCCCCGGCGGAAGTTGCTGAGCGGGTTGAACAAGCAGCGACAGTCACGGGCATTACCTCCCTACTGGATCGCCTGCCCCAACACCTATCCGGGGGGGAAAAACAAATGGTGGCGATCGCCGGTTTATTGGCCATGGCCCCCAAAATTTTGCTCTGTGACGAACCCACCGCCAGTTTGGATATCCGGGCCCGCCGCCGGTTAATTAATTTCTTGCAACCGTTCCAGGAAACGTTGCTGATCGCCTCCCACGATCTGGAATTTATCCTCGAAGTGTGTGACCGGGTCATTATCATTAACCAGGGAAATATTGTTGCCGATGGTATTTCTCCCCAAATTATGGGCGATCGCCCCCTGATGGAGCGTTACGGTCTAGAAATTCCCTATTCCCTCCGCAGAGAATGATTAAAGGGGCAATGCTTGGTTGATATTGGGGATCGCAGTAGTCAACCTCTGCCGTGATTAATGTACTCGTTCTTCCAACCAATGGGCGATCGTTGGGGGCAAATCCCGTTGCACTTTACCACTAACATACATACCAATATGGCCAACGGGGAAAGATTGCACCGTGTAATCGCTATTTTCCGGCAAATAATCCCCCAATGCAGTGGATGATTGGGGTGCAACTAGATGATCTTTTTCTGCGTATAAATTCAAAACAGGCATGGTTACATTGTTGAGATCCACCCGGCGATCGCCGATCATCACTTCTCCCTTAATTAACTTATTTTGTTGATAGAAATCCTTGAGGAATTGACGATAGGTTTCCCCCGCTTGATCGGGACTA
>JBJOGT010000017.1:0-3846 GCA_046048115.1 Cyanobacteriota bacterium
TTATAGAAAAATCACTGATGGTGGTTTCACAGAATCTGGCAATAAACAGTATTTAATTTTGCTGAGTATTTATGAAACTTGTGTTTATAAAAATATAAACTTTTTAGATTTTCTGCGTTCAGGTGAAACTGATTTTGATACTTTCAAGAAAAATCATTCATCCAATCGCTGATGTGATGAACAAAAACATCTACAGTTTTGCTCTTGTAATTTAAGCTTCAGAGGAATAAAAACAATGAAATATATCATCATCAGTCAAGTTGTCAGTAACTTGATCAACCTAATCAAACAAGTCATCAATCAATACATTCTCCTCAAAACCACCAATGAAAAAACACAAAATACTCCAGCAACTTTTCAAAGATAAATCATTAACCTTACCTCAATAAAATTGATAATATGTTCAACGGAGTTTATCAATGAAAACCATTAACCTATCCCCTGGACTTCAACAACGGCTATGGGTGGTCAGTCAACAATTGGGGCGACCAGAAACGGATCTGCTCCAAGAAGCCGTATTGAATTTTTTAGAGGAGTTTGAAGACGCCCAAGACGCCCAACAGCGTTTAGAAAATCCCCCCGAATACTACTTGACCCTAGCAGAAGTGGAGCAAGAACTTGGTTTGGCAGATTGAATTTGACCCCAAAGCCGTCAAAGAATTAAAAAAGTTAGATCACGTTGCCCAAAAACGAATTGTTGAATATCTCAAAAACAAGGTCGCAATTCAGTCTTCGCCGCGTGATTTAGGCAAGGCCCTAAAAGGGGACAAACTGGGTTTGTGGCGATACCGGGTCGGAAACTATCGTATTATTTGCCATATTTCTGATGAAAAATTGATAATTTTAGTGATTAAGGTCGGCTCCCGTCAATCCGTTTACGAATAACAGTTTTTCAAGGATGTTGCTGGTTTTTAACGGCGATCGCCATCACAGCCGAGAGCCTGCTTGCCCTTTTTATCAATATTTCCGCTCCTTCGGCTCAAAGCGATTAATCACCACCGGCATATACTCCACCTTCACCTGATCCCCGGCAAAACTGGCCAATGTATGGCACAAAAACTGATCATCCCGGCGATCGGGGAAATCTTCCCGGGCATGGGAACCGCGACTTTCCTGGCGGTTGAGGGCCGAGGTCAAAATTAATTCCCCCACAGCCATAATATTTTGCAATTCCAGCGCCTCAATAATTTCTGTATTCCATTGGGGCTGTTTATCATCCAGGAAAATTTGCGGGTATTTGGTCTTAAGGTCTTGAATCTGGCCTAGTCCCTCGGTCATCACTGCTTCAGACCGGAAGACACCACAATGGCTGGTCATGCAATCTTGAAACGCTTGCCGCAACGCACTGATCCGCATCGTGCCTGTTTGGTTTAATAACTGATTAATGCGGTCTTTGGCTTCGGTTTTATAGGCCATTTCATCAATCTGAGGGAGCGATCGCCCTTGGACATATTCCGCAATACTACGCCCTGTGCGCCGACCATAGACCACACATTCCAACAAAGAATTGCTACCCAACCGGTTACCGCCATGCACTGACACACAGGCACATTCCCCCGCCGCAAAAAAGCCTTCCGTTAGTTCTTCCCCATTGCGCCGCACTCGCCCATCAGTATTAACGGGAATGCCCCCCATGCAATAGTGAACGGTGGGACGTACTGGCATGGGTTCTTCCGCCGCATCAACCCCCACCAAACGATGGGCCTCTTCCCAACAAAAGGGAATACGACTCATAATTTTTTCCCGACCCAGGTGACGTAGATCCAAATAGACGTGGGGGCCTCCGGCACTGCCATCAGGATGAACGCCCCGCCCTGCCCGAATTTCCAGCGTAATGGCTCGGGAGGTAATATCTCGGGGGGCTAATTCCATGCGACTAGGGGCATAATCCTCCATAAACCGTCGCCCTTCACTGTTGATCAAATAGGCTCCTTCCCCCCGCACGGCTTCGGAGATCAGCACCCCAACCGGATACAACCCCGTGGGATGAAACTGCACAAATTCCATATCCTCTAGGGGAATTCCCGCCAGGGCTGACATGGCCAACCCATCCCCAGTGGAAGCGTAATCATTAGACGTGGTGTTATAGACCCGCCCGTAGCCCCCCGTAGCAAACATCACCACCTTGGCCCGTAGAATTTCAATGCGACCCGTAGCAATTTCATACATCACTAAACCTTTTGCTTCTCCGTCCTCATAGATCAGCTTCATCACGTACCATTCTTCATAAATTTCCACCTTATTGCGGCGGAGATTGTTAACTAGTTCATGGAGAATGGCATGGCCCGTTTTATCGGCGGCGTAACAGGTTCGATTATGGGAATGACCCCCAAAGGCCCGTTGGGCAATTTTGCCGTCGGGTAGGCGAGAAAACAGCACTCCCAAATGTTCTAGCTCAATAATCACTTCCGGGGCTTCTTTGGTCAGGATTTCCACCGCATCTTGGTCGGCTAAATAGTCCGATCCCTTGACGGTATCAAAGGCATGGGCTTCCCAGGAATCTTCCGCATCGACATTTTTAAGACTGGCGGCAATGCCCCCTTGGGCGGCAACGGAGTGAGAGCGAATGGGATGGGTTTTGGCAACGATCGCCACTTTCGTGTCAGGGGCGAGGCGTTTGATTTCAAGGGCAGCACGGCATCCGGCTAAACCGCCACCGACAATGACAACATCCTGTTCAAGCATGGAAAGACCTTTGTGAAGAGGCAAAAACGACTAATCCCGTAAAGGGGTCTGTATTTTTATATGCTGAACGATTTTGCAGGATTGTTCACGCAAAGTTAACAATTTGTCGCGGAAATTATGTTGCTTATACAAACAAATTTACGAATTTCAAAAAAATTTTGAATGTCGGGTAATGCACCAAGGGGGTGATCCGCCCATCAATCAAACACGGCGATCGCTAGGAAAATAACTCAGACCCCCCTTACAATGGATGAGACGTTTCGATACTGTCTAAACCGATCTTAATGCAACCTACTGATCCGAATAAGTTCACCGAGCAAGCCTGGGATGGCATTGTCAAATCACAAGAAGTCGCTCGTCGTTTCAAGAACAACAACCTGGAAGTGGAACATCTCCTAATCGCGTTGTTGGAGCAAGAAAAAGGCCTGGCTACTCGGATTTTTCAAAAAGGTGAAGTAGATAGCTCAGTTCTGCAACAACAATTGGAAACGTTTGCTAATCGTCAACCCCGTCAGCCCTACGTCGAACAGCTTTATTTGGGGCGCGGTTTGGATTTGATGTTGGATGAAGCCGATGCGGTGCGCGACAGTTGGGAGGATAAATATATTTCCGTTGAACATATCCTGGTGGGTTTTGCCAATGATGACCGGCTGGGGCGCAAAATTCTGCGGGGTTTAAATCTTGATCCCCAGGATTTGGAAAAGGCGATTCGGGCCATTCGTGGTAGTCAGAAGGTAACGGAACCGAATCAGGAAGAGCGTTACGAGGCGTTGGATAAATATGGTCGGGATTTAACCGAGCAAGCTCGGCAAGGGAAGTTAGACCCGGTGATTGGGCGGGATGAGGAAATTCGGCGGGTGATTCAAGTGCTGTCCCGGCGGTCTAAAAATAATCCAGTGTTAATTGGGGAACCCGGGGTCGGTAAAACGGCGATCGCCGAGGGATTGGCCCAACGGATTATTAATGGCGACGTGCCGGAGTCGTTAAAAAATCGGCAATTAATGTCCTTGGATATGGGTAGTTTGATTGCGGGGGCCAAGTATCGGGGCGAGTTTGAAGAAAGACTGCGATCGGTGATGAAAGAAGTCACCAGTTCCGATGGTCAAATTATTCTCTTTATTGATGAAGTCCATACCGTCGTCGGGGCCGGTGGTCGGGAAG
>JBJOGT010000018.1:0-6179 GCA_046048115.1 Cyanobacteriota bacterium
CCGGGGCCACCGGGCCTCCCATTCCGCATAAATGACAGTGCGATAGCCCAAACGCTTGCCAATTACCAGGGGAAAAAATTGATCGCCCCCTAAAAATAAGACCACCCCCACGGGATGCCAATGCCAATGGTCAGCGGTTTTGCCCCACAGCAAAAAATCCCAGAAATAGTCGCTACTCTGCACCCGATCCACCTCTGGATAGGTGCGGACAACCTCGGCTTCCCTACCCATGGCGTGGGGGCAGGGGGACAACATCACCGAAATTCTCAGGCGATCGCCACTGTCCTGGAATTGTTGCCGTAGGGCCTTAACCACTGGGCGCACCCAAGTGGTAATTTCCCCGGGTCCATTGGACAAAATTAAAATATCGACGGGTTGCGTTAACTTCACTCGTTTAGATGATTGGTAAAATTCATCATTACTGAATCGCTTGCACCCCTGTCCAACTGCGACTCACCAATTCTCCATAACCAATGACATCGGGGGCCTGGGTTGTTTGAATGTCACCAGTTAGGGACACACTTACTAGGGTTTCAGCGCTTTCTTCTTCCCCCAAGTAGTTCACCTTAAATAGCATTTGATCCGGGTCATCCTGATGCCAACCCAACAACATTGCACTCACTTCCGTCGTGGCATTAGAGGTGGCCGCTAGGGTTTGTACCGGACTATCTTTTCCCTCCCAAACCACCGCATAATCACTAATATCTGAAGAATTAAAGGCCCCTTCCAATTGGCGGGCAAGGAGGCGATCGCCATCCCCCGACCATGATGCCGGAATCAAAATCGAAATAACCCCAGCCATTTCCTCACTGTGTTCCCCCACCTGCTGTAGATAGCGGGCAATGGGAGATTCGGCCCGAATTACTTGCAATTCCCCGGTTTGCAAATTTTCTAAAAAAAGAACACTTAACACCTTCGATTCGTATAAATTTGCTTCCGCCCGCACTTCAATGCGACTGTAGGCCGCGTAGTTCCCAGACGGAGAAACCAGAGCGGGTGTGCGATAGTATCTGAGTCCAGTGCGGTGTTGGGCAGCATAGCTTTCCTGGGTTTGGGTAATCCACTGCCAAGGTACCGGATAGGGGCTGTTCAGGGGATCGCCCTCTGAAGTCAGGGTCGGGTCAGCGTCATCGTCAGGGTTAAGCGGAGGGGCGGTGAAAGGGGTCAGTAGGGATTGGGTGGGCAGAACAGCGGGAAGATTGGTGGCGATCAACGGTTGGGCGAGAACTGGCGTAGCGGTGGCAGTAGTAATAAGCATTGTCGTCAGGGTCAGACAGGAGCGCAAAACATGGCAGAAATCGGCAAACAACATGGGGACTCCCCTCGGGAAACTATCAACCGCGACCAACGTTCGACGGATTACCATTCGGCAAAATTGGCTTACGGCAAGTATAGTTTCATAGTCTGGAATGGTTAACGGAGGTTCCAAAATTGTTAAAAGACTTCATAATCCCTCCTCAACCATGACGACCCATGGGCCCAAATTTTGTGGACAGGCCTATGGGGAAAGATAATTGACAGTCTGCCGGGGGCATCTCCCCAGCCCTGGCTAGGCAATGTTGGATGGATTAGAGCAATTTATTTTAAATACAACAGATAGGTTATTCGCAGGCATTGTAATCACTTCGAGCAAGGATAAGCCCCGCGTCTTGGCTTCGGTGGTGACGGTTTCTAGGTTCCGTAGGCCCCAGGTGGGATTGCGGGAGCGTAAGGACTGATCAAAGGCTTCATTACTGGGAGCGGTTGTCACCATGGACTGGCGATAGGGGCCATATAAATATAAGATCCCGCCCTGGGGTAAAATCCGCGCCGCACCGTCCAATAGCCCCAATGTTGCTTCCCAGGGGGCAATGTGAATCAGGTTGATGGCCACGATCGCCGTGATGGGTTGGGGAAGGGATACCGTTTCAACAGCCCAGGGGAATTGGGTCACATCTAAAGCTAAGGGGGGTTGTAGGTTTTCAAGAGGTTGATAGGTCTGCCAGGCGGCAATGCTATTTCGGCAAACAGGATCGGGATCGGAGGGAAGCCACCACCGGGGCGCAAATAACGGCGCAAAAAATTGGGCGTGCTCCCCCGTTCCACTGGCAATTTCTAAAATACTCCCCTGGATAGGTAAATATTGCTGTAAAACGGCGGCGATCGCCTCTCGGTTCCGTTGGGTGGCAGGGGCAAATTGACGGCGATCGGTCATGGATTTCCAAGGTAGGTTGAAACAGGACAATTCTCTCCATGCCACTGTAACGGTCGGGGGGTTGCCCAGGCAAAAACGGGATGATCGTAGCAACGACAATTAATGTCAGGGGCTAGTCGTAATAATCATTGCTTGCAACATTACCAATGGCTCCTTCGTCCTGGTTGATGCAACTAGCGTTTTTCGCATAGTTACAAACCCGCGCCCATAACCGTGCCCGAGTACCACTGGGACCGGCGGAAAAAATAACCTTGGAACCGTTTTCAATGGTGACACCACAGACGGGGCAGGTTTCGACAGGAAAATTATTCATGAGTATTTATTCCTAGTGAAAGAGGTTAAAGGCAAGATTACGGGCTTTTTTGCCCTAGAACCGTCACCGATGTTACGTTTTTTAAAAAAATCAAAAAAATAATTGACAAAAAAACCACTATCTGTCCAAAAGTGGTTCCTGCACAAGCTCTCTTGCCGTTGGTCAAAAAATTAACAAGACCAACAATAACCGGGGGCAATAACGTTTACCAACTAGCGCTGTTCCAATTGCGGGGATTGGATTGGTTAGTATCCCGTAACTGATTGGGGTCAAGGTAAAGAGGGGATTGTAACATCAAGGTTAGGTCACGACTAGAGACTGTCATGACTTCTTCCGTACTTCCGCCAATAATACCAGCGGTGGGTAGACCCCAACCGGCTAAAGCCCCCGCTGCGGCGCCCCCCAGTACTTCTAAGGCGTTAATGCGGCGATCGCCGGTGGTTCCGGCAATGAGGGTCGCAGTTCCCGCCCCGGCCAGGGTTCCAGTAATAATCTCAGAGGCGCTAGCTTGACGGTTACGTTGTTCAAAGCCCACTAATTCGCGGGATTGGGCATTAATCGGTAAAAATTGGCCATTACGTAACACCAATTGGTGCGCTACAAACCGTACTCCCGATCCATTGGCAACGGGACGGAATTGACCAACGATTTCACTCCCAGCGGGAACGGCGATCGCCCCATTGGTTTGGCGGAGGGGGCTAGTGGTGCGTAGGGTCAACGATTGATTCTCCCCTTTTTTAATAGTGAACGATTGACCCTGATTAAGCGTCACAGGAATTAATGTTTCCACGGGAACTTCCCACCGATCGCCGTTATATTGCTGACTGAGGCGATAATCGGACCGGGGCGCATAGGGGTAAGGATTGTTACCATAATTAACCGCTGAACGGGTAGGCGTTGCAACACGCTGATAACGGGGGGTAGCTTGTACCGTCCCTAAAAATGGATTGAGCCATCCTGCTACTAATAGCGCCGACGTTAGTAGGGCAGTGGACTGACGGGCACAAAATAAAACCGGGGGGAAATTGTTAAACATTGCCATTATCCTCACCTAAATCAGTTCTGAGTGATGGGGAAGCCAGTTCCCCCATTGATTTCAGCTTAGGCAGTGCCAAGGGGAATGTCAGTCCCAACTAACATGGAAATTCCGGACATTGGGCGGGGTCAAGATGGAAAAAAAGGGAAGCCTCTGCCATTGGCATAGTGGTCATGGCTAAACCCGGATAGATAGCCGATCGCCACTGGGGATGAATTAACACCTTACAACCGGCGGCAGTGCGGACAAAGGGCAACCCTAGACACTGATGAACGGTGGCCACCAAATCAATATGACTGTTACCGACGGGGGAAAACAAGGGTTTACCATCTTGGGGGGAAATAAGGACTAGCTGATGGCACGGGGGCAATTGCCGTTGACGGAGGCGATCGCCCCAGGTTAAAAACCGTTGCAGCAAGCGATCTTTTTCCCGGCGTTGAGGGGAGCCATCCCGATCCAGGGGAACCTGGGACTGAAGTAAGCAAACGGCGATCGCCTGGGGACTGCCTGGCCAATTCGGCACAATGTCTGGCCAATGCTTGACCATAAAGGAGGAAGGAGGGGTTAAATAACATTCCATAAATGTGAACTATCCCAGGGAACAATCCCCCATGTACTTATTAATTAATCCGATGGCCCCAGGGCCGTGAGGGTAATATGGTAGGATTTTCGGGTGTCCCGTTGCCTACTTTCTTTACAGCCCTATGGATGACGTTTGGTTTCGACCGTTGGTGTGGTTAGACTATCGCCTCGCAGTCATTTTTGCCGTAATTATTCCCCTGATTTTATTTGGCTGGTCATTATTCAAGCAAGTCGATTCCATCCAGCGTCTACTAACGATTTATTGGCGGGTGGCAAGTTTGTTGATGATCACAGTCTACATAATGATTCCCAGTTGGTCTTTGGGCTATCTGACCGGCTTCATTGCCCGTTGCCTCATTCCCATTAGTCTTTGGTTTTGGGTGGATCTCAACGACGAAATTAAAGATTTACCCCCCTCCCCCCTCAAATTTTTTACCATCTCTTGGCGTTGGGCCATCACCCTTTATTGCAGTGTGGGTATTTTAGCTAGTATTCCCTTCCTATCCTGTGGGTTTAATGCGGGAGCCGTTAATGATGGTTTTTGCCAAGTATGGTTACAACCGCCCTGGCGCTATAAAGAATTATTCCATGCCAACACCAACCCTGGCTTTCTCGGCTTTTTAGGCATCGTTGGCTTGGTGATTTATGTCCTGTATTTTCTTTCTTTTTTGATCTTTCGCTTAGGCAAACAAGGGCGATCAGCCCTGGATCATTAAGCTGTCTTCGTTGGCAACGTCCGGGCGATCGCCACATTACCTTCTGACGTATCAAAGGGGACATGCAATAAATCTTGCCAACGGCGGACAATTTCCTGTTCTCCCTCACGGTTAATATCATCCAGCAAAATCGTTGCCCCCGCCGCTAATTGATCGTTAAAAAAGGGTACAGCGGGAAAGCGGGAATATCGGATTTCCGGTAAATAGGCCGGGGGACCATCCACTAACAAACAATCGATCAATTGGTGAGAGGGAATCCCCTGACGAATTTTTTCGGTGTCGTACCAAGGGGTTTGCTCAATGGCAAAATCACAGGGTTTTAAGGGCGCATCAATCAACGTCACATAGTTTTCTAAACCTTCATTGTCTAATCTTGCCGCTAAAAAATTAAGCCAATCTGGATTATTTTCAACACAATAAAGATGACCTTGCCAATGGTTTTGAGCAAACAAACGGGCAATATAAAATGTAGAGATGCCGCCACCACATTCCACGATAGTCAAATGTTGATTAAGTAAGATTTGATTGAGAATTTTAACTAAGCCACTGGGACGCATGGCGTAGCCACTCCAGGGTAAATAGTTACCCGCCAGGGGGGCCAGATAATTCATGGCCAGTAAATCCGCTAAGGTTTCTAGCAGGAAGGGGTTATTCGCTTCGGTATTCATCGGTAATGGGAGTGCCATTTCAGAGTCCTTATTTTGTATAATTCCTAGGTTTTAAACACATTTTCAAAACTGTAAATATTCCCCACCATCTAAATGAATGGTTGTGCCAGTTAAAAAGTCCTGTTGCAGTAAATATAACGCTGCATCGGTGACCACCTGGGGATTGCCCGGAATTTTTAAGGGAATCCGGCGATCGGCATAATCCTGCATATATTTTTCAGGATTTGGTGTATTATGTGCTTCTAAAATTTGACCCAAGGCTAAACCATTGACTGTGATATTGGGAGCTAGTTCTAAGGATAAAATTTCTGTCATATCCCATAGTCCTCGCTTGGTTAACCGATAGGCGAAATGGTCAGGACGGGGACGGGGAATACGAGCGTCGTTGATGTTAATAATTTTTCCTTGGGTGTTGTCAGCAATTTGTTTGGCAAAGGCTTGGGATAACTGAAACGGCGATCGCAGATTGACAGCAAAAATTTTATCCCACAGTTCCACATCGGTCTGCAAAAATTTATCTTCGTGGGGGAAAATCGAAGCGCTGTTTATTAAAATATCGACTTGACCAAAAATTGTTTGGGCTTCAGGAATTATGGTGGCAGTGGCGTCGGAATTCGCTAAATCAGCCGAGTAAATATAGGCTTTTCTACCTAATTTTTCCACTTCTGTT
>JBJOGT010000019.1:0-6748 GCA_046048115.1 Cyanobacteriota bacterium
ATACTTGTAGAACATCTCAACTTGGACGGGGTTGGCACCGGTAACAAAGGTTGTACCGAGTTCAGAATTTTGCATCCCACTCAGGTAAGGCTGAACACCAGCGAAGATACCGAGAACATTACCTTCTTTAAATAGGTCAGGGAAAGCAAAACCACCACCATAGGTCCAGATGTCACCGTTGTCTTTACCCACTAAGGTAACATTGGTATAACTACCATAGGCACTAAAGGTCAGCCAATCGGTGAAGCGCATTGCCGCTTGGACACCATAGCTGTTAGTTTGTTTACCACCGAAATCGTAGGGATTAACGGGGTTGCCAAAGGTGGGTTCGCCTTCAGCGCTTGCACCTTCGTTATAGGTGTCCACACCAACGGGAGGAGCACCGATACCAGCACCATTAACAAAAGAGTTGTTGAGGGTTGTGCGGTTCAAGTTAGCCGCCGTAGTACCCACAATACCAGTCGATCCACCCTTACCAAAGATAGCCATGTCCGGCGTGGTGTAGGCATTAACGTAGGTGAACCCTAAGTTAACGAAGTCAAACAGGTTAGTGTTGATTTGCGCTAGGGCACTGTAGCCACCGTTGAACAAGCCGTTGCCACCACTACTGAAGGTGAAGTCTTCCCCTGTAGCGGGATTTTCAACGGGACCCCCACTGCTGGGATTGTTGCCAGTGCTAGCCAAGTAACCAATGCTTAGAGAGGTGGGGCCGAGTAAGTTGTTCAAGAAACCCAACTCTAAGCTAGTACCGATACCGGAACCACCACCGATGGAGTAGATGGGGTTTTGGGCAGAGAATTGACTCAAGGCACCTTTACCACCAGTGTAGTCATCGAAGTAAGGGTTCAACGTGGGAACGAAGTCTTCCCACATACCACCCCAAGCAGCAATGTAGGTGTTGAAGCGGAGGTTAGAGGTCAGGTTGATGGGGACATAGTAAGCCAACCAATCAACAGCGACGTTGTTGTCATTGCCGGGGGACAATTGGTGAACCTGGGTGAAAGCAGGGCTTTCATAGTAGTCACCGACGATACCCAAAGGCTGACCCGTGCTGGGGTCAAGGACGTTTTGGGTGGGGTAGAAGCTCTTGAACTTGTTCCCGTTACCTGCGGCAAGACGAGTGACCAACAAATCTTCACCAGAGAAGCTGGTGTTGAACTGCAAACGAACCCGGTCTTGGAAGACGGCTTGGTTGTTATCCGTTTGATTGTTCAGGGTATTTTTGGTGTTGAAAATAGCCGTGGGAGCAAAAATGACTTCCCCGGTTAATTTCGTTGTGGTAGAAAATTGGTGGTCTTCTAGGAAAGCAGTCCGGGCTTCGAGGTTATCGACGCGAGCACCCAAGGCAGCCAATTCTGCCTCGAACTCTTGCATGAGACGTTTTAGTTTGTCGATATCTTCACGAAGAACGGCCACGTTTTCCTGAATCAAACGTTCCATGACGTTCATACAGGCGTTGAGACCGGCTGCGAATTCCCAACGGCTGAGAGCGCGGTTACCACGGAAGGTACGGTCGGGATAACCAACGATACAACCGTAACGCTCGACTAAGCTTTTGAGTGCTTCATAAGCCCATTCAGTGGGCTGCACATCACGTAATTCGCTGACGCTAGTGACTTGGTCAATCTGATTGCCTTGACCTTCGCTAGCGTAATTATCTAATTGATCTAAAACCTGAGCATTGTCGGGAGCAGCTTGGGCAGCACCGGCCACAAGGGCAGTACCGATTACAGCAGGACTCACTAACAAGGATTTCCAAGATAGTTTAAGCATTTTTAGCTTTTCCTCACACCTAATAACGATTACAGGGGATTAACCCTATATTCAAAGACACATTGTACACGTTTTTTCTGAAAGCGTGGGGGAATGTGATAAATTTCTTAAGATTCATCGTAGGTACCAGGGTTGAGCACAAGGATTACGGTGCTTTTGGTGGCTGAGCTAACGACAATTGTTTCAAGAAAAAGTCAGTCCCAGTTTCTAGCGATAGAACGTTATTAACAGTTAATAATGCTAGGCTATAGCGTTTTTATCTGTATCGAGGGAATCAATGGCCAGTTGTTAGATTGGCCGGGGCAAACCTAAGGTTATTCTCCCTAAAAAAGCTATCCGCTCCCCCGAATAACGTTCAGGAGAGCGGTCTAGTCGGGTCGAGTCTAGTTGAAACCTGACTGCCGGAAGGATCTCTGGATTAACTATTCAGGAAACGGAGAATAGAAATCTTAGAGAACGGCTCCGGCACACAGCCGGCTAACTTCAACTAGGCGACCCACGGTTTTACTACTCTCAATCATGGGCATCACCTCCTAAATTCCTAATGGGTTAAATTTCAAGTGTTAACAGCTACCAAGTTAGCTCAACTTTTCGGGAAAGGCAAGGCAATGGGCTAACCAATTTTTGATCAACTGGGGGTGGTTTCCCCAATGGAGGTGAAGATAGGTTGCTTGGAGGTTTTGGGCAAACCAACCAGTTGCTTGAACTGGATCATGGGGCAATAGTCCTTGTTGGCGGTAGAGGGGATAGGGAGAGGGTTGGGTTAGTTCGGAGCGATGAAATTCATGACCGTGGAGAGGGCGCGTTTGATGTAACCAACTTTGGCAGGGAATAACATGGGCTTGGCGATAACCCAGCGTTAATTTAGCTGCCATGCGGATTTGGGTGGGCAAAAGCCCCAGCATGGAAAAGGTTTCACCTTCAAAATTCGTTAGGGTTTGGGCGAGGTACATTAAACCACCACATTCTGCGTAGGTGGGTAAGCCTTGGTGAATTAAGGTTTTGAGTTGCTGTTTGAAGGGATGGTTAAGGCTCAGCGGTTCAGCAAATAGCTCAGGAAAGCCGCCGCCGAGATACAGTCCATCGATCGCCGGTAGTTGTTCAGTGCTCAAGGGGCTAAAGGGAATCAGGTCTGCCCCTAGGTGTTTGAGCAGATCAAGGTTGTCGGCGTAATAAAAATTAAAGGCCTTGTCTTGGGCGATCGCTAATTTGATGGGCTGAGTTAAACCGGTGGGAGCTAGGGGAAATTGACTGGGGGGAGGGTTTAGATTTGACGGGGTTGCGAGTAATGGCAGTAGGGTTGGCCAATCCAGTTGTTGGGCGGCCAGGTGGGCAAGGCGGTCAAAATAATTGTCAATGTGGGGTAATTCACCGCAAGGGACTAAGCCTAAATGGCGATCGGGTAGGGTCAAATCTTGTTGGCGAAAAAAGCAGCCGAGTATGGGAATGGATAACGGTTCTAAAGCAGCGATTAATAATTGCTGATGGCGATCACTCCCAATTTTGTTCAAAATCACCCCCGCTAAAGTCACCTCGGGATGAAAGTGATGATAACCCTGGACGATGGCCGCAACGGAACCAGATAAACTACGGCAGTCAATGACTAAAACGACGGGAATTTTCAATAATCGTGCGATGTGAGCTGTAGACGCATAATCGGGAATACCCCGGTAGGGAATGCCGTCAAATAGCCCCATAACCCCTTCGATCAGGCTGTAGGATACTTGGGAAGCATGATAGGCAAAGCACTGTTGAACATAGGTTTGCGATGTCAAGATTGGATCTAAATTGCGGCAAGGGCGGCCGGTGACACGACTATGAAACATCGGATCGATATAGTCTGGACCGACTTTGAAGGATTGAACGGGGCCTTTCTGTTGGGCGAGATAAGCCAGAATTGCTAAGGTTATGGTGGTTTTACCCGCGCCACTTCGTTCTCCGGCAATGATCACAGTCATGGGTTCGTTTGGCTCATTTGTTGGGCAAGTAAGGTCTCGATCGCCTGTTGGAGTTGGCTTTGGCCCCAGTTTTTATATAAATAGGCGGCGATCGCCGTACCACCGGCCCCAACCCCTTCTTTAACAAAACCCTGTTCATAAACTCGTAGTTGGGGATAGGGAGAATCGGCAAAACTCAAGGCGGTTGAAATTAGGGGAACGGGAGTTAACAGTTTCGCCAGTCCGACACAATCTGCACTGTCATCCTCACAGACCCAGCGGGTTGTGCCCACCACAATTTGCCCCCAGTCAACGGTTAAATTTTGGGTTTTTACTAAGGCTTGAATTAACCCATAGACCGCTAACATTTGGGTTCCCCCCGCTAACATGACCCCTATTTTTTGACTAGCGGCGATCGCCATCCCCGCAGCTACTATTTGCATCGGATCACCCACAGCGGCCACTACTTCAAAGGGATCTTGGGGGTTTCCAGCACTGATTAAACCCTGTTTGACCAATTCAAATTTTTGTTGGTGGTTACAGGTGGGATGGCTACTGTTAACTTTACCCTGGGCAGCGATACCAAGGCCGGTTAACACCCCCAGGGCAGTGGTAGTCCCCCCTACAACACATTCACTAATAATTAGATAGCGATTTGGATACTGTTGGGCAAACTGATTACCCCACCGTAATCCTTGATCCAATAAGTGCTTCACCATGGCGAGAGCTAACGCTTGACCCGTTGATACACAGTTGGCCCATTGACCGCCTAAGTTGATCGCCGTCACCGCCGGAGGAATGGGTAAGCCTGCATCGAATAAATAGGTCGGAATCTTGAGGGCTTCAATCACGGCTCGGGTAATAAAAACGGGCGACACCCCGGAGGTTAACGGTGGTAAGGGATAACTTGCCCCTAATAAGTTCCCCGTAATCAAAAATTCTGCATCGGCGATCGCCGTATAACAACGGTCTTCGGGGGTTTTACCAGCGGCGGAAATCCCAGGAATCAATCCCGTTGCCGTAAACCCCAACACGCAACTAAAGACCGGACAACGGTGACGATAACGGTTAATCCAGATTTGTGCAGCAACGGACTCGGTATAAACTGTCAACATGCGATGAAAAAAGTTCGTAAATCGACGACTAAAATCATTTTTATTGGCTTTGCGTCTTCGCCACTGCGTTTTTAAGTTCACATTCACTAAGGCGGTTTAATTCACTATGGTTGTCTCCCATGAGTATGCGGCAATTCAATCCTTACCTGAAGTTTGGGCGATCGCCGCAAAACACTTCCCAGAAATTATTGCCCTCAACGATCCCCACAGTAAACCGACAGTTACCTGGACTTATACCGAGTTATATCAACATCTCAAGGCCTTTGCCGCTGGACTCCAACACCTAGGGGTGACCCCTGACCAGTGTATTGCCATTTTTGCCGATAATAGCCCCCGTTGGTTCATTGCCGATCAGGGTAGTATGCTGGCGGGGGCCGTCAATGCCGTTCGCTCTGCCCTAGCGGAACGCCAAGAACTACTCTATATCCTAGAAGATAGCGACAGTAGCGTCTTAATCGTCGAAAATCAGCATCTTCTCAAAACCCTGGCGATCTCTCCCGAAGACCGTCCTCTTAACTTTATTATTCTCTTATCCGATGAAGATCCTGACCCCCAGAGTCCCATTAAGCAGCTAAATTTTAAACAGCTTTTAGAACTAGGTGAAAACAATCGTCTCAACGCCATCGATAAAACCGAAGCCGACCTTGCTACCTTAATCTATACCTCAGGAACCACCGGCAAGCCTAAGGGGGTGATGTTGAGCCACGGCAACTTGATGCACCAGGTGAGGGAATTAGAAGCGGTCATTATCCCCCAGCCCAAGGATCAAGTATTAAGTATTCTGCCCTCCTGGCACTCCTTCGAGCGCAGCGCTGAATATTTCCTACTCTCTAGGGGGTGTACGCTCAACTACACTAGTATTCGCCACTTTAAAACCGACTTAAAACGAATTAAACCCCATCACATGGTTGGTGTGCCCCGTCTATGGGAATCTCTCTATGAAGGTATTCAAAAAAATTTCCGAGATCAGAGTGCCACTCAACAAAAATTGATTAACTTTTTCCTTGGTATCTCCCAGCGGTATATCTTAGCCAAACGCATTGCCGACAATCTGAGTTTGAACCATCTCCATGCCTCGGGATCAGAGCGATTTTCAGCCAAATTACAGTCCCTATTTTTAATGCCCCTACACCAATTGGGGGACAAACTGGTTTATCAAAAAGTGCGAGACGCAGCAGGGGGGCGTTTTCAAACTCTCATTAGCGGCGGCGGGTCTCTAGCGCGGCATCTAGATGATTTTTATGAGATTGTTAACATTCCCGTTCTAGTGGGCTATGGTCTGACGGAAACTGCCCCGGTGACCAACGCCCGGATTCACAAACATAACCTACGCTACTCCTCAGGACGTCCCATTCCCGGCACGGAAATTCGCATTGTTGATCCAGAAACCCGCCACTCCCTTCCCCCAGAAACCAAAGGATTGGTGCTCATTCGTGGCCCCCAAGTCATGCAAGGATATTACAATAAACCGGAAGCCACCGCCAAGGTTTTAGACCCAGAGGGTTGGTTTGATAGTGGGGACTTGGGCTGGGTGACACCGCAAAACGATCTGATTATTACGGGACGGGCTAAGGACACCATTGTCCTCAGTAACGGTGAAAATATTGAACCCCAACCCATTGAGGATGCTTGTCTTCGCAGTGCCTACATTGATCAAATTATGTTAGTGGGTCAGGATCAAAAATCCTTAGGAGCGTTAATTGTCCCCAATCTAGATGCACTGCAACAGTGGGGCAACGCCCAAGGGTTAACCCTGAATTTGCCAGCATTGGGGACGGATTTGGCCCAACTCAAGCAGAGTGATTTATATCGTTCAGAGGTGGTGAGTTTATTCCGCAGTGAATTACAGCGGGAAGTGAAAAATCGCCCTGGTTATCGCGCCGACGATCAGGTTAAGGATTTTCGCTTTTTGGTCAATCCATT
>JBJOGT010000020.1:0-3313 GCA_046048115.1 Cyanobacteriota bacterium
AAGATATCTCCGCCTTATGCCGAGATAGAGATAAAATCCTTCACATCGGCTTGAAACAATTATGCAGTAAGCATTTCAGACATTTTGCCAGGGGGTTTTACCAACAGATAAAACCCGTAAACAGGTCAATGATTGGCTCTGCCACAACAATCGGTTTCCTAAAATCTAATCCCTTTACTGCTGGGTAATACTTCCAATCTGAGAAAAATACTCGCCGCACAATGGCGATCGCCAGTTGCCCAATGGGTTCACTAACGATTTGCACCTAAATCCACAAACAAAAAGTGATCGCTATAGGAAATAACATAGGGATCATCCGTAGTTACCTAACCATCATTAATGACTGCCTGTTTAACCGCCTTGTGACTGGAATCTCTAGCAGGCAACTTAATTACTCCCTATGTCTTTTTTTCTAATAAAATAGACTAACACACTCACCCAAAATGATCGCCTTCATAAACTTCATCATTTGTACCCAATAATTTTAATAGTGGGGTATTTGGTTCCCCTTTTTCAACGCAACTCAACCGATCTATTAGTTCGTTATTGGCAAGATAATAAGTCTCAAAAAGAGGCTAATAGGCGCTGATTATCGCACTTACTCACGACTGACGTGATCCCTTGTTTTCTTCGCAATTTAACGACTTGTAGTAGGTATAAATCTCTGAAAAACACCCCAAAGCGACCTCATGCAACTACTTTTCGGCTTCTAAATCCTGACTAGTACAAAGATAACCTTAACAGGGATAACTGAGCATAACAAATGGGGTTGTGGAGGGAATCAATAATAAGCTTAAGTTAATTAAACGGTTGGGTTATGGTTTTGGAAACTTTGATAATTTCAATTTGAGAGTTTTGTTATCGTGGATATTTCCACTTAAGACAGCATAATCAGACCAGAAGAACCCCTAAAATCAGCCCATCCTAATAAAAACCAAGCTCAGGCAAAGAAATAAAATAAAAACTCAATAGCAAAGGAAATCCTCTGACCACTGAGTCAAAAACGTTATTTTTAACGAGTATTTAATGCAATTTGATTCAGATGATACTAGGCGTTATCGATCATGTTTTTTGCTGAGTCTAGTAAATCGGTCGCGGCAGTTTTGATATTGTCGGCAAGATTCATGGCCGAAGCTTGCACTTGTTTTGCTTTACCTTCAACTTGCATCTGCTGATCCCCGGTTACTTTACCGAGCATCTCTTCCGCTTTACCTTCCACGTTTTTAGCCGTTGCATCAGCTTTTCCTTGTAAACTCATTGTTACCTCAATATTGATTTAGAGTGATTAAGTCGAGAAAATGAAAAAAACAACGCCTCATAGGTCTAGGGAAAGTTAATGTAAAAAATTAACATAATCCTTGGTAAGTGACGTCGATTTTAACGTGATTAAATATTATCATAGGTAATTTAAAGCCAAGCAATTTCAAACCTTAAAAGACTATAAAAATTATCTAAAAATATTTTGACGCACACAAGCACCGGCAAAGGTCTGAGTGAGATCACCACCGTCTTTGGAGACTTGTTGGTTAGACCCCAATTAACCAAAACCATTCTAGGTCGCAAAATTCTGAAAAAGTCCGCTGTTTATCAGGAAATCCTTTCGGACGGCGATCGCCGTTTCCGTGGCAGGTAAATCAGAATGACCATCTATAATCATGCTGGCAAGGGCATTATTAATGGAAAGACCGGCAGACCGGCGAACCTTAACCCCTGTTTTTGACAGAATACTTTTCCCCCTTTAGTTGGCTAAACTCTGCCAGCACAACCACAATGCTCGGGGTACATGAAAACATCCTTTCCACTTACCTCCCTTTAAATCTAGTAATACTTCACCACGACGGTTTAAATACCCAAACCATTCGCCATCGTTGGTATCGGTAAAGTGAGACCAAGTATAATCATGGACTTTTTCAAACCACTGCCAACAGAGGGGATTACCCGTAAATTCATAGCCTTTGGCGAGGGCAACTAAGGTCTCTAAATGTACCCACCATAATTTTTGATCCCATTCCAACTGCTGAGGCGGGTGTCCTTGGCTATCCAAAAAGTAGAAAATTCCCCCAAAATCTTGATCCCAAGCATAATCCAATGTTGACAACACAACTTGGACTGCCTTGGTTAATAAGGCTGAATTTCCTTGTCGCTGGGCAATATCCATCATGAACCACATGGCTTCAATGCCATGACCTGGATTGAGTAAACGCCCTTCAAAACTATCAACCATCTTCCCCGCTGGGGTAACCGCTTCCCGCATTAGTTGACACTGGGGATCATAAAAGTCGTTCATAACTTCTTGAACCGTTTGGGTCAAAATCTGATCTACAATGTCCGGCGGCAGTAACCAAGCCATTTCCAGCGTTAAATTTGCCAGAATCATCGGCACAGCTAGGGATTTGAGGGGACGAGTACCGGGATAGGCTTTGTTGTATTGCCCTTTGGGATTGTGCTGGCGACGTAAAACATTGTCATAGGCCTGCAACGCAATCTGCTTAGCTGTTTCATCCTGACTAGCCAACCCATATTGACTAAACGCCATTGCCGCAAAGCAATCAGAAAAAATATTGTAGGGTTGGATCAGGGGTTGCCCTTGGCGGTTGAGGGAAAAATACCAATTTCCTTGCTGATCACGGCCATACTCCGCTAAAAAGTCAGCCCCATGTTTTGCGACGGCCAACCATTGGGGGCGGGCTTCGAGACGGTTATACAACACCGAGAATTGCCAAACCTGCCGATTCTGTAACCAAACAAATTTATCGGTGTCAAACACCTGCCCTTGGCGGTCTAAACAAGTAAAGTATCCCCCTTGTTCCCAATCTAGGGAGTGCTTTTCCCAAAAGGGCAATACATTGTCCAATAATGCCTGTTGATATTGCTGCGCCAGGTGTTGGCGACGATTGGACAGAGATGGGTTAGACAGAGGATCAGGGGGAACAGTCATAGGGGCTGGCGACAACAGAAATGCTGAAAAAACATCATACCTTGAAACCCATAAACCGATCTTTTTCGCTAACAAACACTAGCATTGTAAGGGTTTGTCCCACGAATAGACAAGCTGAGAGAGTCTCTCAACCAAGGCGTATCAACCAATGCCCGAAGGAAAATTTCACGGGCACCATTTAGATCCCGATTCATTTTGGCTCCGTCCATTTTTGACGTAATGGTACGAGAACCACCAATTTGCAATATCTCTCCAGGGCATCTCGAAAAATAGCAAAATATAGTTTTTTTCAATCATGGTATTTATTATGGAAATGGTGAGAATTAAATTTTGTTGACAAATAGCTATCTCATTGCCCACTTTTCTCTGATTTTT
>JBJOGT010000021.1:0-5262 GCA_046048115.1 Cyanobacteriota bacterium
ATTGCCGGTTATGTCACCTCCCCCATTTTGCGCTTGACCCAACTCTGGCAAAACTTCCAAGAAACGGCCCTGTCCTTAGAACGGTTAGCCGATATTGTCGATACGCCCCAAGAATGCGAGCGCGATCGCCAGAACATTCCCATGCCGGAAATCAAAGGGGAAGTCAAGTTTGAAAATGTCAATTTCCGCTTTAAAAACCAAGGGCCGTTACAACTGGCGAACGTTAACCTGTGCTTCCCCGAAGCCACTTTTGTGGCCTTGGTGGGGCAGAGTGGGGCCGGCAAAAGTACCTTAACCAAGCTACTCTCCCGATTGTATGAACCAGAAGGGGGACGCATCTTAGTGGATGGCCTAGATATCGGCAAAGTCGAACTTTACTCCCTGCGACGGCAAATCGGCGTGGTTCCCCAGGAAACCCTTCTGTTTGAAGGCACCGTACAGGAAAACATCGCCCTCACCAACCCCGACGCCAGCACCGAGCAAATTATCCATGCCGCCAAAGTCGCTGCCGCCCACGACTTCATCATGACCCTGCCCAATGGTTACAACACCCGGGTGGGGGAACGGGGATCAACCCTTTCCGGGGGACAACGGCAACGGATTGCGATCGCCCGATCAGTATTGCAACGGCCCCGCATTTTAGTCTTAGACGAAGCCACCAGCGCCCTAGACTACATCACCGAGCAACAGGTCTGCATTAACCTAGGGGAAGAATTTAAGGGTCACACCGTCTTCTTCATCACCCACCGCCTTAGCTCCGTTCGCAGCGCCGATGTCATCGTTATGATGGATCAGGGTTCCGTGGTAGAACAAGGTACCCACGAAGAATTAATGGCCTTGAAAGGTCGCTATTATTACCTCTACCAACAACAAGGTGCTGGCAGCGAAAGCGTTGTTTAAATGATCAAACTTAAATCATCAACATTGAAATCTGAAACCTGAAACCTGAAACCTGAAACCTGAAATCTGAAACCTGAAATCTGATACCTGACTTATGAACCGTCTTACCCAAGATCCGATCCCCACCGCCCACAACGGTAAAGCGCCCTCCCAACCAGCAGGGGATGATGGCACCTTGTCTGATGTTCAGGATCGGGAACCGACTCGCAAAGATCCCATTCCCCTCAATGCCAATTCCTCCTTTTTCCAGCCAGAGCAGACCATTGTTATGCGCCAGTCCCCCATGTGGGCCCGGGGCATTGCGATCGCCCTGATGGGGGTCACCGTTACGGCCGTCGCTTGGGCGGCGATCGCCACCATTGAGCAAGTGATCCCAGCGGTGGGGCAACTCAAGCCCATGGAAGCAGTTAAAGATGTCAATGCCCCGGTGGATGGCGTAGTGCAATCAGTCTTAGTCAAAGACAACGAACTGGTCCAAAAAGATCAAACCTTGGTAATCATGGATTCTAGTGCCACCAAAGCCGAACTCCAAGCCGCAGAACGCATTCGCACCAATACTCTCCAAGAAAACGCCTTTTATCGCGCCCTTTTACAAAATGGTCTAACGGGGCCAGCCCTTCAAACGGCGGTTAGTCAACTCAATCTGCCCTGGGAAGTGGTAGCTTTAGCCAATAACCGCGCAGAAATACTTGCGGAGAATGAACTTTATCGGACACAACTGGGGTTGAAAACCAACGGCGGAACACTGACCCCCGAGCAAACCTCCCGCCTAGAAATGTCCCGCTTTGAGCTAAACAGTCGAGTGGTAGCAGCCCAATTAGAAATTCAACAACTTCAAAAACAATTAGAACAAGCAACCCAAAAACTAGCCGCCGAACAAGCCCAACTAGCCGATGATCGCCGAATTCTCACTGGATTATTAAAGCGAAATCAAGCGGCATTGAAAGAAGCCGAAGCCAGCTTAAAAATTGAGTCGGGCATTGTTGATAGCTTGACGCCCTTGTTAGAAGAAGGAGCGTTGGCCCGTTTACAAGTAGAACGGCAACAACAATCCCTCAATGACCGTGCTCAACAAGTAATTGAACAAAAGGTTAACAGTGTGGTGGAAGTCGATCGCCAAAAACAACAAATCGAAGCACGACAAGCAGAAATTAGTCGGCTACAAACTGAACAAAATCGTTTAGACAATTTAATTTCCCAAGCCCAAGCCCGTTTAGTCAATACCAGTGCCGTCACCGAAAAAGAATTACACGATCGCCTAGCGGACAACAACAAACGTTTAGCGGAAATTGATAGCCAACTCACCAAAATTATTGTGGACAATAATAAGCGCATCAATGAACTGAGCGGTCAAATTGAACGGGCGCGGGTGACATTGCAGTACCAGGAAATTAAAGCCCCTGTCGCTGGCACCGTGTTTGACCTCAAAGCCACACCAGGGTACGTCACCCCACCCACCCAGACGGAACCCCTCCTCAAAATTGTGCCCGCCGATAGCCTTGTGGCGGAAGTGGATGTCACCAATAAAGACATTGGTTTTGTCCGCACAGGCATGAAAGCGGAAGTCCGTATTGACTCTTTCCCCTACAGTGAATTTGGCGACATCAAAGGCTCGGTGTATTCTATTGGTTCCGATGCCCTACCACCGGATCAAACCCATCAGTTTTATCGGTTTCCCGTGCGGGTGAAATTGGACAGTCAAATGCTCAAAACCCAGGATCGGGAAATTCCCCTCCAATCGGGGATGTCTGTGACGGCAAATATCAAAGTCCGGGAAAAACGGACGGTGTTGAGTTTATTTACGGAACTGTTCACCAAAAAAATGGAAAGCCTGGAAACAGTGCGTTAGATAAGTGCCGTTAGATATGCGTTAGATAGTAGTGTGCCTCAGGGGTTCCTACAGGGTAATGCCCCGTAATTGTTGATAGAGTAACGTTGCTTGTAAATCCGTCATACCGGCGATGTAATCTGTCACATTTAAAATTTTTTCGTAATTGCCATCGGTAACAGCGGGACGAAATTCAGCCGGGAAAATAAAGTTTAATAATTTGGACTTTGGACGGGGATTTTTTTCTAAAACAGCCGTTAAAAAATCTGTCAGTAAAGCCCCTAACACTTCAAAACCCGCAATTTTAATCCTGACCACATTGGGATGGTGAAAAACGGAGTCGGTGGTGATTGTCTCGATCGCCTGTAATTGCTGGGAAAACTGACTAAAACTTACCAAAGATTGATCGAAGTCTCCGGCTAAAATCTTAGGCTCACAATCGAGAAAGAGTTGGGCAATTTCTTTGACCAAGCGGTTAATGGCTTTAGCCCGCAGTCGTTTGATGGTTTCCGCTTCACTCCCTTCATATTGATTTAGGTCAATATCCGCAATACTTTGTAAATGATCTTTTACAACTGAAAACGGTAGATATCCCATGTGAAACCCATCTTCTAAATCCACAATGGAATAACAAATATCATCCGCCGCTTCCATTAAAAACGTCAGGGGATGACGACACCACCACGCCAACTTTGGCGATCGCCGTATTAATCCTACGGTGTTGGCAACCTCTTCAAATAGGTCTTTTTCGGCTTGGAAAAATCCATATTTTTGTAAACTTTTACCGGGGTAACGGGCTAAAGTTTGTTTGGGGATCAAAGACTCCCTGGGATATTTCGTAAATGTGGCCAACGTGGCGCAGGTCAATTGCAACCCGCCGGGGCGATGGGGTAATCCTAAACGGGTCAAAATACGAAAGCCCTGGGCATTGCCTTCAAAGTAATCAACATCTGCCTTTTCCAAGGGATTAATCAACGCCCCGGAACGATTTTTGCGGGCATACCATTGTTGAAAGGCAGTTTGAATGGCATCTTCTCCCGCATGGCCAAAGGGCGGATTACCAATGTCATGGGCCAAACAGGCTGCGGAGAGAATATCACCGAAATCTGCTGCTTCGATCGCCTTTAAGCGATGGCGCTTAATAATGTGATCCCCCACCATACGACCGAGCGATCGCCCCACACAGGACACTTCTAAACTATGGATTAAGCGGGTACGCACATCGGCATTTTTTGACAGGGGAAAAACCTGGGTTTTATCTTTTAAGCGTCGAAAAGGCGTGGAATAGACAATGCGATCATAATCCTTTAAAAAAGACGTGCGCTCAAACAAATTCTCCTCAAGCTGTTGTTTCCCAAGGCGTTTACGGGAGAGTAATTGTTGCCATTCCATGGTGTTTTATTCTGAACCAAAATTCTTAGGAAAAGGGGCTGGGCGTACCTCAATGTTTTGGCGTCGATCCTGTCGTAAAATCTCTAAGGGAAGGGGTTGACCAATTTGACTGGTTTCAACCTGTTCTTGAACATCGGTCGCGGTTTCTACTGCCACTCCACCGACGCTTAAAATCACGTCCCCTGTCTTTAACCCCGCTTGATCCGCCGGGGAATTTTCACTGACTTGAATAATTAAAACGCCCTGATCGGCGGTAATATTCAACGCTAATTCCTGCGTCCCTTGTAATTGTTGCTTAATCTCCGGGGTCAGGGTAACCATGTGAATGCCGAGGAAAGGATGGTCGATATTGCCCTTGGCAAACAGGGTCTGGGCAACATGCTGGGCGGTCTGGATGGGAATGGCAAAGCCTAAGCCCTGGGCATCGGCGCGGATGGCGGTGTTCACCCCAATGACTTCCCCTTTGGCATTCAACAATGGCCCCCCAGAATTCCCCGGATTGATGGCGGCATCGGTCTGGATAAACCGTACCCGTTTATCGGGAACCCCTACTTCGGAACTCGATCGCCCTAGGGCACTAATAATCCCCACGGTGACCGTATTATCTAACCCTAGGGGATTACCAATGGCGATCGCCCATTCCCCCGGTTGGAGGCGATCGGATTGACCAATTTCCACCACGGGTAAATTTTCCGCATCAATTTTAACGGCGGCCACATCGGTCATCGGATCAATGCCCATTACTTGCCCTGGCAACACCGATCCATCCTTGAGGGTCACCTTGACGGTTTGGGCCCCTTCCACCACATGGGCATTGGTCAACACTTTGCCGTTGGCCGTCAGAATAAAACCCGATCCGGTGCCTTGTTCCCTGGGATCGGGGACTTGGGGAGGTAATTGATCACCAAAAAAGCGGCGAAAGAAAGGCTGATTGTGCAGGGAAGACTGGGGCGAGGAGACGGTGCGTTCGGCGTCAATTCTGACTACGGCGGGGCCGACTTTTTCCACGGCCCTAGCAATGAAATTTAATTCTTCATCATCATTAGCGGTTCTTGGCAGGGGTAAAACTTGACGGTAGTTGGCAGCGGTGGGTTCTGGTACTAGGTTTTGCGGAGCAGAGGCGGAGGGAGGTCGGCTGGGGG
>JBJOGT010000022.1:0-5059 GCA_046048115.1 Cyanobacteriota bacterium
ATGACCCTCATGCCAGGGGACGTAATTTTGACCGGCACTCCCGAAGGGATTAGTCCATTGAGTGTGGGGGATCAGGTGCGGGTGGAAATCGAAGGCATTGGCTCCTTGGTCAATCATATTATGGCCCCACCGGAAGAGTACTGGCTAGAGCCGGAAGCGCCGACACCAACCCCTGAACTGCCTTAACCTGAATAATCACAATGAGCTTAGAAAATAATCCCGCCTATACCCTTGAGCAGGCGATCGCCAATCTACAACAAACGGAAGATACTAGCGCCCGCTATTATGCAGCCTGGTGGATTGGACGCTTTCGGGTTGCCCGCCCAGAAACCATTGCGGCGTTATTAATCGCCCTGGAAGATGACACGGATCGATCGCCTGATGGGGGTTATCCCCTGCGTCGTAACGCGGCCAAAGCTCTGGGAAAACTCGGCGATCGCCAAGCCATACCGGCCTTAATTCAGGCCCTGGATTGTGAAGATTACTATGTACGCGAGTCCGCCGCCCAAGCATTGGAACAATTACGAGATCCCGCCGCTATTCCGGCTTTGTTACGTAAATTAGACGGTGGGGTTGCTGCGGCCCAGCTAGTTGAAGGAAAACCCCATTTAGTTCAACCCTATGAAGCGATTTTGGAGGCCCTAGGGGGATTACAGGCCAAGAACGCCATTGCCCAACTAGAGCCCTTTTTAGATCACTTTGCCCCCAAAGTTCAGTACGCCGCCGCCCGGGCCCTCTACCAACTCACCCAATTACCCCACTACGGCGATCGCCTGATTGCCGCATTGAAAGGCCCGGAATTACAACTACGACGGTCGGCCATGATGGATTTGGGGGCCACGGGTTATTTACCAGGAGCAACGGCGATCGCCGCCACCTATGCGGAAAACAGTTTGAAGTTAATCGCCCTGCGGGATCTCTGGGTCGCCCGGTCAAATCAGAATCAAGATTCCCCCCTGGATACCCCCAGCATCGAGATTTTAACCCTGATGGATAGCCTCCTGTAACCATCTTGGTTGTGCCAAAGCTGATAGTAACCCTGGATTGCTTGACCAAAATCTTAAATTTGTGTTGCACTTAACAGTCCTTAATGAAAAAGCTGCGCTACCTTAAAAGCAGCAAGACAAATCGAATGCAGCTACTAATTGCCTTTTTTCGTAAACAACAGTGTGCTGCTTACTGTCCCATAACCGCGAGATATAAGAATATGAAGACCCTCACCGCCCCGACTTGTTCCCCCGCTGAGTCCTCCATTTGGGATAGCCTAAAGTTGGCGATCGCCGACAGTTCTGGTTTTAAATGTTGGCAAGACGATCATCTGGATGTTGATCCCACCGGCGATGATCAGGTTGCGCCCCAATTACTTGATGTCCAAGTACGCCACTATCTGCGCCAAACCCTGGAAACCCTAGCCTATTAACTGCCGATTAGTTATTCATCAATGATTGAGCGTTTGGGTATCCCTCCCCCCACTGTCCGTTAACCCTCTGCTCCTTTTTCCTAACACTTCCCTTGCTGACTGGATTCCACCACCGGCCGGGGAATTTTTTATAGAGAATTTCAACAGTTGTTTTGAGAGGGATCATCCGTAACCTTGACCCCGCAGGATTGGACAAACGTTTAGGTTAAACTGATAACAAGAATTTTGCTGGAGATTTTAGGGAATCTTAAAAAGAGGCATGACCCCATTCTGCCCCTAGGTTTAATTTTTTCCCCAGCGCAATAGGGTGTAAATGAATCAAATGATAGAGAAGACCCTAGAGGTTCAATCGCCGTGCAACCCAGAAGACTTTACCATTAAATTCTGGGGCGTGCGGGGGAGTATTCCTTGCCCAGGTAGTGAAACCGTCGAGTATGGGGGCAATACAACCTGTGTGGAAATGCGAGTGGGGGGAGAACGCTTAATTTTCGATGCCGGTACGGGGATACGTCTTTTGGGGGACTCTCTTCAGGGACAAATTGACATCCACGCTCACCTGTTTTTTACCCACACCCATTGGGATCATATTCAAGGCTTCCCTTTTTTTAGCCCTGCTTTCCAAGGGGGTAATTTTTTTAAAATCTATGGTGTGCCGACACCGGATGGAACCACCATCCAACAACGGTTGCATGAGCAGATGTTGCACCCTAACTTTCCTGTGCCGTTGCAAATTATGCAGGGGATTTTAGCATTTTATGATTTGAAAGTGGGGGAAAAAATTGCTATTAATGGCATCCAAATTGTGACCCGTCCACTGAATCACCCCGGCGAGGCGATCGGCTATCGCGTTAGTTGGCAAGGCTTATCGGTGGCGTTTATTACGGATACGGAACATTTTCCCGATCGCCTAGATGAGAATGTGTTGGTGTTAGCCCAGGGGGTAGATCTGTTGATCATTGATGCCACCTACACCGATGAAGAATATTACGATCGTCAGCACAGCAAAGTGGGTTGGGGCCATTCGACCTGGCAAGAGGCGGTTAAAGTCGCTCAGGCAGCCCAAGTCAAACAATTAATCCTGTTTCACCATGATCCGAGCCACACGGATCAGTTTTTAAACCACATTGCCCAGTTAGCCCAGGGCTATTTTCCCAAAACGGCGATCGCCAAGGAACGGATGGAAATCAGACTGATTCCTAGGGGGTGTTAAATGTCTGACTGTTTTCCCTCGGGCCTAGAAATATTTAGATTAGCTCTGCTTCAGGACATTGGGTCAAGGATCAAATTATCGTGGGAAACGTCACGGGATCATAATAAGGCCAAGAATATTATACATTCAAGTAAACCCTTCGTTGCTATTCTTTCACAAGATTTCACGGACTAGGGACTGGTACGATGGATTGACCCTAAGCATTTACCTCGTCGTAGGATACTCCGATGGATTCTGTTTTACCCCGTTTAATTGTGACCATGGGCGATCCCGCTGGCATCGGCCCGGAGGTTGTCCTTAAGGCCTTGGCGACGCATCCATTCCCTAACATTACCGTCTTGGGGTCTAGGTCTGTATTAGAAAGAACCTATCAACAACTCAGCGAGCTAGGAAAAGATGAAAATATTGCGAATCCAGCGGCTTTAAACATTATTGATTGTCATGCCCATGATTTCGGCAACATAACGTTAGGGCAAGGGAATGACATTAGCGGTGCGGCCAGTTTTGCTTATTTAGATCAGGCTATTACTTACACCTTAGCGGGGGAATTTGATGGCATCGTCACCGCACCGATCGCCAAGTCGGCCTGGCAATTAGCAGGGCATGATTATCCTGGCCAAACTGAAGTATTAGCTCAACGGGCTGGGGTCGAGACATTCGGCATGATGTTTGTGGGGCGATCGCCGTTGACTGGGTGGACATTGCGAGCATTATTGGCCACCACCCATATCCCGCTAAAACAGGTTCCTGATGCCTTAACCCCTGAGTTAATGACCACTAAACTAGATCTACTTTTGCAGTGTTTAGCCCAGGATTTTGGCTTAACCTCTCCCACCGTGGCGATCGCCGGTTTGAATCCCCATAGTGGGGAAGCGGGGAAATTAGGCAAAGAAGAACAGGATTGGCTTATTCCTTGGTTAGAACAAATGGCACAAACCCATGCCCATGCCCAGTTACTTGGCCCCATCCCCCCAGATACGATGTGGGTCAATGCTGGTCGCGCCTGGTTGAATGACGCCAATACCAACGCGGCGGATGCTTATTTGGCGTTGTACCATGATCAAGGCTTAATTCCGGTTAAGCTGTTGGCCTTCGATCAAGCCATCAATACTACCATTGGTTTACCGTTTGTAAGAACTTCCCCGGATCACGGAACGGCCTTTGACATTGCGGGGCAGGGGATTGCACGGGCAGATAGTATGCGGGCGGCCATTGAATTGGCAGTGGAATTAGTACAACAACGACAACACTGATTCAAGTCCTGAGAAAAACCTCTGTATTTCGCTCGGATACCAACTTATCCCATTTCTCTATGAAGATGAGCTTAATAGGACATCGATAAATAGGGCTTGCTGAAAAAGTTGCTCATGAAAAATTATGATGCCAAGCTGGCGGGGGGACAAAGATGGTCAAAAGACCGACTGTATAAGGGATATAGCCTTTAATCCTTGTTGATAATTAGCAAATATATGGGGGGATAATCCCATGAGAGCGCGAGATTCGGGAGCAAGTAATTGGCAGGATAAAAGCCAATCAGGAGCACTCAAACCGAGATAAAAATCACTATGATGACGAAAAGAACCATATTTTTCCTTAGTCCTTTCAATATATTTAGAAACCCCTTTGTCTTAATAGCTCGATCAGCAAGAATTGATTGAGAATAAGCAAGATAAATAAGTAGAATAAGGGAATAGAGACGATGTCCAGAAAGTTTGGTTAATTCTAAGTTATAACCTTCCAGCTTAAAGTAACGAAACATTTCTCCAATGACCATTCTTTTGAAAGGGAATTGAAAACACGAATAAGTATCGACTTTTGATATTGCAGGTCACTGTTGCCTACATGGTCTATCAATTCAAAATATAAAGGGATTGCACGATTGTTGATGACCAAGCTTACCATCAGAACTGACGGTTCGCTCATTTTTCACAGGTAGCGTCTATTTTTTAAAGTCCCCACTACCTGTATGGGAATAAGCTGACCTTATACTCTATATTTGGGATTTTCCAAGACTAATGACGCTACCAATAGTGTTACCGAACCGAGAGTCAGAATATTATCTAAGGCAATATCATCATTGAGATTTTCGAGGGTCAAAACCCCTTCAAAGGCGGAACGGGTCATCACCGCATCTTGACTAATTTCAATCCCCACCCGGGCGGTGACATAGGGCGTCGGGGAACCGGGAATGAAGGGAATGGTAATGATGCCAGGGACAAATCCACCACCACCACCGTAGGTGATTTGGGGTAAGGGGCAGTCACCGTCAACATGGTAGATAGGAATGGGGGTACTTTGTTCGACGTTGATAAAGTCGTCTAAGCTGTGGTCAAAGTTTTGGTATTCCCACAGCAATGCCCCAGACAGGTAACAGGGGGCTGGCCCATCCCCGGCCAAGCGTTCGAGGCGCACTGGGACGACGAGGGAAC
>JBJOGT010000023.1:0-5197 GCA_046048115.1 Cyanobacteriota bacterium
TTTCTAGCTATGAAGTGTTTCAATTACAAGCCCAGAAACAGAATTTTTTATCTGAACTTTTAGACTAATGTGCTCTATATGGAAATTCAACATTGACTTGGTGGGTTTAGTGTTTGATGACACCTGATTGAAGTTGCCCCAATAACAGGTGACTATTTTAAACACTTACCAAGTCCAATACTTAAAAAAAGACACATTTCCCCTGTAGAATGCTCTCGGCGTTTTAGGTCGCTTTTTGAGAGAACATGGGGCGAAACTGAGATCAAAATAAGACCATCAAAGCTCCGACCAATAAAGAAGGGAGAAAGGTATGTGTATGGATTTGAAACACTGGGGAAAGTGTAAAGGATATTTGCAGATTTGTCCATAAAGACAAACATCCGATTGGATTAGGGCGGGATGACCAAGCAAAATTATTCTTTGTTAATTCACCGCAAACGCGCCTATGCTGCCATTGATGTGGACGAAACCAGTGAAGACGGTAAGACGTCCCCCCAAATCAGCACAGACTGCCAACGCCTTAACGGGACATAAGGGCAAAACCAATGAATGGGATAGATCATACTCGCAATTGCTGTGATATAAAAGACTGGGTAATGTGAACACGTAATCTGAACCATCTACAACCCATGACTTTACTGGTTGATCAACCTCCACGCCGACGTAACCGTAACCGTTCCAAACGTCGTGGCATTTTCTGCCCCATTCATGGGTGTTACCTAGATAGCGTTAGTCAAAAGCATTCCATCTATGCTGACCAAGTGGAACAGCTACGGCAACGGGGGTTTTCCCACAAAACAGCGTCTTTGATCATGGCAGACCGGACTACGGTCGGACTTCAGGGGGAATGGTTAGAGGCGTTTTGGTGCCCGATTTGCAAACAGAAAGAATGGTATTACATCCGTAAACAGGAAAATCGTTATCTTGTTTGTGTGGCCCCGGCTGAATTATGGCAAAATGCGGCTGGCGTCATCCATCCCCAGGGCAATCCCTCGGTGAGCGAGCACACTCAGCGGTACGCTAGTCAACGTCACTTAAAATCAGCTAAATTTAGGTTTTAGTATTCATATTTTTCACCTTTCACGCTATTGTTTCTTGAATTAACTCCGTTGCCCAACTTTTTGAGCTACGAATCCTATTGTACCTGTCTTTAGTATGGAGCGATATTAATGCAATCCGATTATTCCGTTGATCCGTCTCCATCTAGTCCAAAATTTAATCTACCCCCGATCGCCGTTCCCCCCCAATACACAATGGAGGAAGGGGAAGACTTTTCCCTAGGCAACTTAATGTCCCTTATCCGCCGTCGATGGTGGATTATTTTATTGGTGGCGATCGCCACGGGAGGATTGTTTTTGAAATGGCGGTTAGATAAACCCCCTGTCTACCAAACCAGTTTCCAATTACTGGTGTCCCCGCCAAAGGCCATCGGTCAAAACCCACTGCTAGAAAGTATCCAAGGATTAAGCCTGCTCCAAGGCTCTGGTAGCAATAGTGGAGGCGAAGATTATTTTCAAACCCAACAGGAGATATTACAGAGCAACACGCTACTGGAACCAGTCTGGCAGACCCTATACCAGGAGGAAGCCGCCGCTGGTAGGGAATGGCTTACCTATCCAGATTTTGTTAAAAGTTTAGGGGTCAATCGTATTCCAGACACTAGCATTATCGAAATTGCTTTCCGGGATATTGACCAAGAACGGGTCAAGCGAGTGCTAGAAGCCTTGGCCGCCACCTATCTAGACTTTACAGAAGATGAACAAGCCCGCCTAGAACAAGAAAAGCTAGGGTTTGTCAATGAGCAACTCCCAAAATTTCGCAATAGGACAGAAGGACTCCAAAAGCAGTTGATTGCCCTCCAAAAGCAATACCAATTCTTTGACCCTAAAGCAACGGGGCAATCCCTAAGCGAAGAACTATTAACTGTTTCCAGCCAAAGAAATGGACTAGAGACGCAAATTAAACAGTTGCGAACTAAAAAACAATTCATTGAGAGTCAGACGGGTATAAGCGACAATACCGAAGCCTTTAATGTCAGTTCCCTAACCCAATCCCCCACCTACACCGCTCTGATGGCACAGTTAACGGAGGTTAAGGCTCAGTTAGCCAAGGCCCAAGCCATCTACACTAACAATTCTCCCCAGGTTCAAGACCTAAAAGAGCAGCAGAACAACATCTTAGCGTTGATCCAAGAGGAGGTTAAGCGTCAACCCATCCAAGCTGGTGATGCGGCAACGCTGTTACAATCCCCAGATGTTGCCGGTCCCCGGGCCGCAGCGCTCCAGGAACTTGCCACCACCGGTGCGGAACTAGAAATCCTGACCATTCAACTCACAGACCTCAAAGAGCGGGAAACCGAACTCCGACAACAATTACAAACCTTTACCAGTGCGACTGGACAGTACACCACCATCGCCCAGGAGCTAGCACTACAGCAGAAAGCCCTAGATCAGTTTTTAGAAGCAAAGCAATCACTGGAAATCGAGTTTTTCAACAGTTTTACTCCCTGGAGAATGATTACTGAAATCCAGTTACCGGAGGTTCCCCTCAGCAGCCTACCCCGGAATATTTTGCTGTCTTTATTGGCTGGTCTCATTGCCGGGGGAGGAGTAGCTTTCTTAGTAGATAAACTTGATCCGACCTATCACAGCTTGGATCAAATTCAGACAGATTTACAAAAAACCATTTTGGGTAATATTCCCTTTGAACCCAAATTGCGGCCCTGCTTTAAAAACGGCACTAAGCTCAAAAGCACCAGTTTATTTGAGTCCTATTCTAAACTTTATTCCAACCTCTTTTTTCTGGGTCGTAAACAGTCCTGCCGCGCTTTTGTGATTACGTCGGCGGAGTCTCGGGATGGAAAATCAACCACCGCCTTTTTCCTGGCCCAAGCGGCATCGAAATTAGGGCAAAAAGTGTTGCTGATTGATGGCGATCGCTATTTCCCCCAGGAAAAGAACTGGAAAAGTCTGGCAGCGATTACCAATAGCGGCAATAACCCATCGCCGGAGGTTAATGGATCGTCTTCTCAGCCACCAACGCCTTCAGAAGAAGCCCGACCTGATCCCCTAAGCGATAAGTTGTTTTATTACAAAGTGCCCGACAACATGATGAACCCCGATCAATTGGTTTCTTCATCACAAAAATTTGACCGACAAATGAAATCGTGGCGAGAAAATTTCGACCTGATTTTAATTGATACGCCACCCCTATTGGGATTGACGGATTCCCGCCTAATTGCCGACCAAACCGATGGTGTTGTGTTGGTTGTCCGCCTTGAGAAAACTCGCAAGGAAAGTATTAAGGGCGCATTAGACGAGCTAGTCCTAGCTGACTTAAATATTTTAGGGGTTGTGGCCAATGGGGTTAGCGCTAGCTCTGGGGGATATGGTTATTATTCTAATTACTATAATCGTTACTATCGCAAATATGCATTGAGTCAAGCTAAACAAGAGCAACAAAGCAATGGGCAAAGTGCTGTCCGTTAGGAATATCAGAGGAGGAAAAACCCTTGTGTGTGGATTCATCTCCTTGGCTAAAATTGTCTGCGGGCAAAAATCAGGTTAGCAAGGGTTAGCAATAGGGTGATATATAGCAGTCCGTAAATCAGGTTGGCCCCCAGCTCGCCACTACTGGGCAGAATACCATAGACCGCTTCATTTTTCAGGTTAAAACGTTCTAGGTTGGGCAGCACCAGATAGAGGGATTTGGTTAGGGTTTCGATGTTGGCATTTTTGGTGATTTCCCCTAATTTGAGCAAGTCACGGCTGATGTGCCCCATGAAGTAAACGCCAAAGCTGAGTAGGGTAGCCAGAATGGAACTGGTAAAAACCCCAAATAGAATGGCGATCGCCGTTAGCACCGCTAATTCCAGTAATAAAAAGGCTTGGGAAATGAGTAGGCTTGGCCAGGAAAAGGGAATTTTTGCCCAGGCTAACATAGCCAAATAAATCACCGTCATGATGGTGACCATGGCGGTTAAAACCCCCGTTAACCCCAAATGTTTGCCGATAATCAACTCACTGCGGCTCAAGGGTTTGGGAATTAATACTAAAACGGTGCGTTTTTCAATTTCTTTATTGATTAGTCCTGTGCCGACGAAAATGGCAACGATCGCCCCCAGTAGGGAGGTGGCCGCCAAGCCTAAATCCAGAAAAATTTTGCCATCGGCCCCCACGGAAATTTCCGGCAGTAAGCGCAATGCCAGGGCCATCAAAATGGCAAAAAAGCCAATCACATAGAGAATTCGGTCTCGAATAACTTCCCGAAATCCATTGGCGGCGATCGCCCAAATTCTGAAAAGATTGATCATGGTTAGGCTCATATTTTCTAAACGATACCTGGCAACCATTATGGAAGTTAAGGGTCTACCTCATCAAGGATGGATTAACCCTGTTTATTGCTTTCCCCCTAGATAACCAAGCTAACTTCAGGATTTTCTTCCCCCCAGCAGTTACCCCCCCAGCCGACCCTGGGCTAGAATAGCCCTCAAACCATTCTCTGTCAGTTATTTTTTTACCCTGTCATTCTGCCATGGCCCATCATTCCGTCGATCAATCCCTTCATCCTGTCCCCAGCGAGCCAGGTTGTCTGGAAGCAGAATTTGTCCCGGCAGTGGAAGCACAAATTTTTGCCGATGATGGGTCCGATGTATCGTCTAAACCTTATGCTACTGAAACGAATGAGTCGGCCTTAGCAACGTTAGAACCGACATTACAGGCGACGGATAGCTTTGAATTTAATTATGTCGATCGCCCTACCTCTCTGCCCGAGGATGACCCCGTTCCGCCCAATGCCTCTGACCCGCTGGTGCGTTTATTTACCCCTTGGAGTTTAGGGGGACTATGCTTACTGGTGGTCGCTAATGGTTTATTAACAATTCATAGTTTTTCTCGCCAGATTACGCCGCCGGTTGCCATTAGTGGTTTTGGCGAATTGCCCCCGGTGATCTCGATTCCTGCCACTGAGTCCATCACGTCTAATCCCTCCTTAGCGATCGACCATCTCAGTGAACTCCCCCTTCCCCAAACGCCCCCTTCCCCGGCATTGACGACGAACCCTACTCCGGCATTACCCCTCCCCCCTCCGGTAGTTACGCCTGCTCCAACCACTCCCACGGCTGCCCCCCCGCCCCCCCCCGTTAGCCTCGCTTCCCGCCTGTTACCCCCGGCCATTAATCCCCAGCAAGCCATGGTTC
>JBJOGT010000024.1:0-6533 GCA_046048115.1 Cyanobacteriota bacterium
GGCGGCGGCGACAAGCCAAGTGGATTCGGGAAAGCTTACTCAATCTTGGGCCGACATTTATTAAAGTGGGGCAACTTTTTTCCACCCGTTCGGATATTTTTCCCGCCGAATATGTAGAGGAATTGTCCAAACTCCAGGACGAAGTGCCCGCCTTTAGCTACGAGCAGGCCACCAGCATTATTGAAAAAGAACTGGGGAAACCAATCGGGACTTTGTATCAGAGTTTTGATCCCGTGCCCCTCGCCGCCGCCAGTTTAGGGCAAGTGCACAAAGCCCAATTGCACACAGGGGAAGAGGTAGTAGTCAAGGTTCAACGCCCTGGCTTAAAAAAATTATTTACCATTGACCTGGCTATTCTCAAAAAGATTGCCCAATATTTTCAAAATCATCCCAAATGGGGACGGGGACGGGACTGGACAGGGATTTACGAAGAATGTTGCCGGATTCTGTGGCAAGAAACCGATTATCTTCTCGAAGGTCGCAATGCCGATACCTTCCGCCGTAATTTTCGTCATGAAGCTTGGGTAAAAGTTCCTAGGGTCTATTGGCGTTATACCTCTGCCCAAATTTTGACCTTGGAATATCTGCCGGGGATCAAAATCAGTCACTATGAGGCTTTAGAAGCGGCAGGCTTGAAACGAAAAGTCCTGGCCCAACTGGGTGCTAGGGCCTATCTATTCCAATTACTCAACCATGGTTTTTTCCACGCTGATCCCCATCCCGGTAACTTGGCCGTTAGTCCCGAAGCGGGGGAATTAATTTTTTATGACTTTGGCATGATGGGGGAAATTACCCTAGAGACCAAAACTAAATTAATGGATACTCTCTTTGGGGTGGCGGAAAAAAATGCTGACCGCATTGTCACCTCCCTTGTGGCCCTAGGGGCCCTTAAGGAAACGGAAGATATGGGGCCAATCCGGCGATCGGTGCAATTCCTGTTGGATAACTTCATGGACAAACCCTTTGAAGAACAATCCATCACCAAAATTAGCGATGATTTATACGAAATCGCCTACGATCAACCTTTCCGTTTCCCCGCCACCTTCACCTTTGTGATGCGGGCATTTTCTACCCTAGAAGGCGTAGGCAAAGGATTAGATCCCGATTTTAACTTTATGGCTGTCGCGCAACCCTTTGCGTTGCAAATTATGAATAATCCTAATGGTCTTAACCCCGCCAGTAGTCTCATAGATGAACTGGGTCGTCAGGCAGCCCAAGCCAGTAATAGTGCTTTTGGCTTACCTAGACGGATTGAAGAGAGCTTAGATAAACTCGACCGGGGTGATATTCGTGTGCGGGTACGATCCACGGAAACGGATCGACTTTTACGGCGAATGAGCACCATGCAAATGGGCACCAACTATGTTTTATTTACCTGTGCCTTGGTGTTATCGGCAACGCTACTGTTTGTAAATAATTATTTTGTGATCGCGGGGGTTGTGTTATTAATAGCATTAGCACCTGCTTGGTCTCTCTGGCGATTGTTAAAACGCATAGAGCGTCAAGACCGCATGTTTTAACGGGTTTTGTTGCCCATTGCTCACTTAATTAATAATTATTTAAAACTTGTGACAGACGTGAATTTATCGGTTGTTGATCGTCATCTTTCAACGGGACAGACAGATCCCGGCCTGGTTCGTCAATACAATCAGGATAGTTTCTATCTGGATCCCGAAGGGCGTTTTTACATTGTTGCTGATTGGATGGGCGGCCATGCAGGCGGCGAGGAAGCAAGTCAAATAGCAGTAGAACGAATTAAAGGTTATTTGGACAACCATTGGGCGTCGGATTTATCGTCTCCTGACTTACTCAAAAATGCGCTTCTAGATGCTAATGAAGGCATTTTGGCCGACCAAGAAACCCATCCAGAACGTCGGGATATGGGAACCACAGCAGTCTTAATTATTTTTCGCCATGATGGGGCTTGGCGGGCCCATGTGGGGGATTCCCGCCTATATCGTTTTAGGGGCGCTACTTTAGAACAGGTTACGGAGGATCATACCTGGGTGGCCCGGGCTCTAAAAATGGGAGATATTGATCTGGTGCAAGCAAAGATCCATCCGTGGCGCCATGTGTTGTTTCAATGTTTGGGTCGTCAGGATTTGAATTTTGTAGAAGTTGAGTCCCTGGATGCCCAAAAAGGCGATATGTTTTTGATGTGTAGCGATGGCTTAACGGAAGAGGTTCCCGATGAGCTGATCAGTGAGACGTTGGTGCAGGGCGGTTCCTGTGATGATCTGGCTTTAAAATTGATTGATGAAGCGAAAAATGCCGGGGGGTCAGACAATATTACGATTATTTTGGTGGCGTTATTGGGGGATGATTAGCCCGTAGATTCCTTGCAAGGGAGTCCTAAACGAGTGGGTTACCCAGATTGGGGCGATCGCCGAGGCGTAATGATTTCCTCTTCCAGCCCCCATGGCCATGATCTCTATTAAGCGCCTAACCACCATGGGCATTGTCTTTTAGTTTTATTGCTTAACTGTGACGGAAGTTTCCCTCTCCATTGCGGAGGAAGCCCTTTCCCTGTTGGAATGGCCGCGCCTTTGTCAGCATTTGGCGACGTTTACCCAAACGCCGTTGGGCAATGTGGCGGCCCAACACCTGACCCCCCCAGCGACGATCGCCGCCAGTCAGACATTATTAGCCCAGACCCAGGCAGTGGAGTTAATCGAAAATAGTCTGGAACCGAATTGGCATTTTAAGGGCATTGGCGATTTAACGGAGTCCTTGGAACGGGCTGAACGGGGGGGCTTAATCAGCGGCAAAGAATTGTTGGCGATCGCCAGTACGTTGGCAGGGGTGAGAAGACTGCGGCGGGTGATTGAGGAGCGAGAGGAAGACGTGCCGGTGCTCCAGCAGTTAGTAGCCGACGTGAGAACCTTTCCTGAATTGGAGCAAGAAATTTATCACTGTTTAGAGGAAGACGGCAAAGTAGCGGAGCGGGCTAGCCCGAAATTGGGGGACATTCGCCTCAAGTTAAAAGGGTTGCGGGAGCAAATCCAACAAAAACTCAACCGTATTATCCAGCGTCAAGGCCAGGCGTTACAGGAAACGGTGATTACCCAGCGCAGTGATCGGTTTGTGTTGCCGGTGAAAGCCTCCCACAAGGATCATATTCCCGGCATTGTCCATGATAGTTCCGCCACGGGTAATACTCTTTACATCGAACCCCAGGGTATTGTGGAACTGGGCAATCGCCTCCGCCAAACCCGTCGCCAGGAACAAACGGAGGAGGAACGGATTTTACGCCAACTCAGCGATCAAGTGGTCACGGTTTTAGCTGAAATTGAAACCCTACTGGCGATCGCCACCCAGTTGGATTTAGCCACGGCCCGCTGTCGCTATAGTTTGTGGTTAGGGGGAAATCCGCCCCAATTTATTGCCCCAGGGCATTCCCAACCGATTACGCTGCGGCAATTGCGCCATCCCCTGCTCTATTGGCAACACCAACGGGAAGGGGGCAATGGGGTAGTTCCCATTAGTTTGACCATTGATCCTCGTATTAAGGTTATTGCCATCACGGGGCCGAATACCGGGGGGAAAACGGTCACCTTAAAAACCCTGGGATTGATGGCGCTGATGGCCAAGGCTGGGTTGTATATTCCCGCCAAAGATCCGGTGGAAATACCTTGGTTTGATCAGGTCTTAGCGGATATTGGCGATGAGCAATCCCTACAACAAAGTTTATCAACGTTTTCGGGTCATATTTGTCGCATTATTCGCATTTTAGCGGCTTTACCCGTTGCCGATTCTCCCGAAATCCCCATCCCTCCTTCCTTGGTCTTGCTGGATGAAGTGGGGGCCGGCACCGATCCCATCGAAGGCAGTGCCCTGGCGATCGCCCTGTTGAAGCATTTAGCGGATCAAGCCTGTTTAACGGTGGCCACCACCCATTACGGCGAATTAAAGGCGCTCAAGTACCAAGATGTCCGTTTTGAAAATGCCTCGGTGGAATTTGATGATCAAACCCTGTCCCCCACCTATCGCCTACTCTGGGGTATTCCGGGGCGGTCTAATGCTCTGACCATTGCCCAACGCCTGGGGTTATCCCCGGCGATCGTCGCCCAAGCCAAGGATAAATTGGGGGGATTTTCCGAAGATGTGAATCAAGTCATTGCGGGGCTAGAGGCCCAACGGCGGGAACAGGAACAAAAGGCCGCTGCCGCCCAAAAATTACTCCAGGAAACGGAAGCGTTTTACCAAGAAGTGTCCCGTAAAGCCGCCCATTTACAGGAACGGGAACGGGAATTAAAAGCCTATCAAGATCAAGCAGTGCAACAGGCGATCGCCGCCGCCAAGGGGGAAATTGCCCAGGTAATTCGTCAACTGCAACGGGGTAAACCCAGCGCCCAAAAAGCCCAACAGGCCACCGCCACCCTAGGAGAAATCCAGCAGCAACATCAGGCAAAAATCGTTACCCCCTTACCGGGATATCAGCCTAAAACGGGAGAACGAATCCGTATTCCCAGCCTGGGGCAAACCGCTGAAGTGACCCAGATTAACGAGACCAATCAAACCGTTAATGTCACCTTTGGCTTAATGAAAATGACCCTACCCGTCACGGAGATCGAATCCCTGGATGGCAAAAAGGTTGAACCCCCTCCCCAGGTCACCCCGAAAGTTAAACCTGAACCCACCCCGCAAGCCCCCCCCGTCACCGTCCGCACGGAAAGTAATACCCTTGATTGTCGCGGCGATCGCATTGAACAGGCCGAATCTCGCTTAGATAGTGCCCTGGATAAGGCCATTAATAGGGGCGTGTTATGGATTATTCACGGTAAAGGCACCGGCAAGCTACGCCAGGGCGTCCATGACTACCTATCCCATCATCCCTTGGTGGATCGATATGAATTAGCCCCCCAAAATGAAGGGGGTTCAGGGGTTACCATTGTCTATCTGCGCTAGTTATTTCAGGGAGTATTTAAATTCCGTGTTACCGGTATAGCCCGTCAACTCTGCTAGCTCGGCCGGTGTTTTTACCCCTGGCATCATTTCACCATTAATCTTCCAGGTCGGGAAAGAGCGAATACCCGCATCTACACAGGCTTGGGTTTGGGGATTTTTGCCCGCTGGATCACACTCGATATAGGTCACCTTCTCAAAGGCTTCTTTGCCGAGTAATTGTTTTTGCTCATAACAATGGGGACACCAAAAAGCACCGTAATTAAGCACCCCTTGTTTGGTGAGGTGTTCTGCTAGCTCAATTTCCGCCGGGCCAGATTGGGTGGTGATGGGCCAACCCATGGGGGGTCTGGGCTGTCCAACGGCCGTCGGAATGGGAATTTGGCCATTAGCATTAGCCTTGGGCCCTTCCGCACTGGCATAGATCCCCAATGCCCCCACCAGGGTAATCATACCGGCGATAATCGTTGTAAAAAATACTTGGCTCATTTCTTCCCACTCCCGACCAATAATTGCCAAGATAAACAATAGCAAAGAACAGGTGGCGGAGGCGATGCAATATAAACACGTTTCCTGGAGACGAAAGAAGGCAATATACATCAGATAACCACTGAACACGGCCATGGATGTGCCGCCAATTAGTAAAAAGCGCCCGGTGAGATTATCTAGAAAATTGCGTTGTTTTTTATTGCTTTCTTCATTGACAACATAGGGAGATAGGGCAAATACTGCCATGACAATGTAAGCCAATAGGCCAAATAGACTGAGGGGAATTCCCAAAATTCTGGCATAGGAACTCTGCAAAACTAGATCACAACTTGATCCGCCCGTTTCTTGGTTAACCGGACAAAGGGCTTGTCCCCCAGAAAATGATACATAGGTTAGGTAGGTGGTGATTAAGATACCAATGACGGCGATCGCCCCCATAATCAGGCGAGCATAGCGATGAATCCAAGGCACAGAGCGACGACGAACCATAATGTCTTTCAAGAAATGTACAAAAAATATAAGGAAAAAGGTTTGGCGGTATCAGACGCTTCGGCAAATTTTTCTTAACGATTAAACCGCTTTATCCCCAATGATAGGAAAATCCCTGAATTGCCTGAGGTTTAACGCTACCTTGCAATCATAGGCTGGAAAATTAATTGTTTTTGATTTTAACAGTTTTACCAGAGTCCCCTAGCGCCAAGCTGTTACCCCGTCTTGTCCATTAATAATTCCCCCAGGTTTCTGATCTCCCCATACTTGCCCTAGATCAAAGCGCTGCAAAGATTTGCTTCGGATTTCATCATGGACTTTTTGCTCCGGGCAGAAACCATAATGGCCCAGAGTTCGTTATTCTAGAGCCAGCTAGTCATGTAAACTTTTTTTAAGATAGTTAAAAGATTGCAGCAAATCGCCACTGTCTCCACGATTGGTCGAACTGTGCTTACCCTTCCCAATTGATCAATTAATACTGACCCCCGGGCGATCGCCGTGCTGAATGTGTGCAGTTTTTTTGAATTGACTTCCTTCCTTACCTTGCCTATATGTCTCATCCGCCCTTACTGAATGACCCTTTGACAGATCCAGATACCTCAACCCAGCAGCAACCATCGGAACAATCCCCTAAATTGTCCCCACCCCCG
>JBJOGT010000025.1:0-3559 GCA_046048115.1 Cyanobacteriota bacterium
TCACAATTGGGTAAACGACGCTCGATTTCACTCCAAAAGGTTTGATCCGCATTAACTTGAATAGCTTCGGAAAAAGAATCCCCCAACACCACAATGCGATAGGTATTTTCAGGTTTGTCAACATCATAACGGCGATCGCGTAGACCGTCAGCGTTGATGCTCACTAGCCCATTGCCTTCATGGTTCCAACGGGCAGTCATATTGGGAATTAAAGCATGACCGCGCTGGGGATCAACCTGATAGAAACTCGGGTAACTAATGCCCAAAATTCGCAAAGCAATCTCCGCCACTCCTAACGCAAAGGCAATACTTCCACAAACTAATCCGATATTGATTAAAAATGGCTTTAATTTTCCGTTTTCTGAACCCATAATATCTATCCTTGACTTTGCCCGCTTACATCACCTGAATACCATGATTAACAGTCTGGGTTACCCAAAAATCTACATCCGAGTTACTCACCGTTTCAGCGGCGATCGCCTTGACCTGTTCCGCTTCGGCTTGATCCCGGCACAGGGTAAACACCGTGGGGCCAGACCCCGACATCATGGTGCCTAACCCCCCAGCATTTTTAAGGGCCTGACGCAATTCGGCCACCGGGGCTTGGTGGGGTAAGACCACTTTTTCTAAATCATTGTGCAACGCCTGGGCAATCTGATCGGCATTACGGTGATTAATCGCTTGTACCAGGGGACTGGCATGGATTTCCTGGCTTCTGGCCTGTTGGGCCGGGCGATCATTTAAATAGTTTGCGCCGAATTGTTGGCGGTAGGTTTGATAGGCCCAGGGGGTTGAAACTTCAATGGATCGATGTTTGGCTAAAACTAACCATAATCCCTCCACATCGGGCAACGGTGCTAATTTTTCCCCCCGACCTGTGGCGATCGCCGTTCCTCCCCCCACGCAAAAGGGAATATCCGATCCTAATTGGGCTGCTAAGGACTGTAACTCTGGCCGGGTTAAGCCCAATTGCCAGAGCAAATCTAGTCCCACTAACACCGCCGCCGCATCCGCCGATCCCCCCGCTAACCCCGCCGCCATGGGAATTTTTTTGGTTAAGGTAATATCCACACCCCCAAAACGGGCATAGGCTTTCGGGAAATTCTGCACCATCAATTGCGCCGCCCGATAGGCCAAATTACTGGCATCGCTGGGTAACTTAACATCGGAACAGGTTAAGCGGATTTGTTCAATGCCATTGGCCCGCACCGTTAGCTCATCGGCTAGGGCAATGCTCTGCAAAATCATCACCAACTCATGGAAGCCATCGGAACGGGAACCAAGGATTTCGAGAAATAAATTAATTTTGGCCGGAGCCCGCAGGGTATAGGAATGCATAGCTTAGGGAGACAGCAAAGGGGTAAGGAAATTGCTGAGATCTAACCACTGATGGAGGCTCAATTCTTCAGCGCGGGCGGTGGGGGGCAATGCCAATTGTTCCAGAAAGGGCGTTAATTGTTCCGGGGATATTAACCCTTTGAGATTATTGCGTAACATTTTACGGCGATTTGCGAACCCCGATCGCACCAGTTGGTTGAGTACACGGGGATCACACCCTGGATCACTCAAGGCGTATGGAATAATTCGCACCACAGCGGAATCCACTTTGGGCGGCGGCGTAAAAGCGTTGCGGGACACGTCCACAATCCAATCAATGCGGGCTAAATACTGCATCCTGACCGACAATGCCCCATAGGCTTTACTACCGGGTTGGGCGGTTAATCGTTCCGCAATTTCTTTTTGAACCAATAAAACAATGCTGTCAAATTTTGGCGACCGGGGTTGGTCAATGCTGCCGAGGAGTAAATCCAAAATTGGCCCTGTGATGTTGTAGGGAATATTAGCCACCACTTTATTGATTGGCCAAAACTGGGGGAACGGCGTTAATAATTCCGGCAAATTTAACTTGAGAATATCCCCTTCTAGTAATAAAAAGTTTTCCCTCTGACCCAGCTTTTTCCTCAGCTTGACGCAGAGATCCCGGTCTAACTCCACCGCTACGACGGGATTACCGGATTCTAATAACGCCTTGGTTAAAACCCCCATGCCTGGGCCAATTTCCAACAGGCGATCTCGCAGAGATCCGCTTTGCGGTGCGCCCTTCTGAATCTCGGCCGCATTGATAATGGCCTGGAGGGTGGGGGGATGATCAAGCCAATGTTGGCCAAAGCGTTTACGGGGTCGAAAAGTCATTGTTTGGGCAAAATCAGGAATCCTATGGCACCCATTAGAGTAACACTGCTGAACACGGCGATCGCCGAAAGTCAATCATTGTAACGGTCTGCATAAAAAGAGGATGACCGAATCACCCTCCCAAAACAAAATTGATTATTTGATACTTGATCACTGTTAGTTTTTACCTGACTTCCGACGCTTAAACCCAGCCCCAAAGGCGATCGCCGCGCTAGCACCAAAAAGGGTCAAGGGTTCTGGAACTTCCGTAGAGTCAAATTGCATAGTGATGGTTTCACCATTAGATAAATTCCACGTATAGGGACCGTTCGCGGCATCAATACCTAAAGTTGCAAAGGAGCCAGTAAAAGAGGCTGTCCCCGACAATGAATTTCCTGAGAGATAACCGGCAGGGACTAACAATAACTCTGTGAAACCTGAGACATAGGTAGGAGACAAGAAATCTCCTGAAAAAACACTTGCTGTACTAACAATAGACGGTGTACCTAGAGTAGAGGGATAATTAACAACAGCATTTGTCCCGTAGCTATCATAAGATTGACTTGCAGGAACCCCAAACTGAAAGAACGAAGGACTGCCACTTACGATTTGAGTATTAGCAGGTAGTCCCCAATTATCGGTTCCACTAAAGGTAAACCCAGTTAAATTAAGGGAACCAGAATAAGAAAACTCGACGTTGCCGCTAACTTCCTGTCCAGTGATTACCACTGCCGCTTGGGCAGAGCTACTGTCAAGACCGGCCAGAGCAAAGGAAGAGGCGAGGCTAAGCCCCACCAGTAAAGGTTTGTTTACCATACAATTAATAATTCTCTAAGAAGAACATTTGACTATGACAATGCAAATTATGCGGTAAGTTTTTTTTTGCGCAAGTGTTCTTATAAACTATTTTTTACCCCGGTTAAGTCCGTTTAAGTCAACTCATCAGGGTGGATGTCACTTTGATAATTAGTAAGCTGGGAAACATCGCGTAGCAGATCTTTGGCGGAGAGGGTGTATGGAGCCTGCAATGAAGGTAAAGAATCTAGATCATCTAGGGATAGTGGCTGGATTGATAGATAAAATAAAAACATTGGAACTATTAAATGAAAGGCTGGGGACGGACCCCGGAGAGAAAGTGAGTATAGGGATAGTAGTAAAGGCAATGTTATTGAATGGACTGGGATTTGTATCAGCCCCTTTGTATTTATTTGAACAGTTTTTTCAAGGGAAAGAAACGGAGCAATTATTGGGAAAGGAAATAAAAGCCGACGGCTCTCCCGACCAAAGAGTGATAATAAAAACTTATGTTGAAAAGCAAGCTAAAAACCGTCGTCGCATATTTTCAAAGTTAAGAAATCCATAAGCCTGACGTTTAATAAGCTTAAGG
>JBJOGT010000026.1:0-4171 GCA_046048115.1 Cyanobacteriota bacterium
CACTTAACACACTCACCCCGCGCATAATTTCCGCCGCCCGCAATAACCCCACAAACGGCCCGGTTAATAAGGTAAACTGCACCGCATTACCATTTTTTTCCTGGGACATCGCCAACTCTGCTTCCTTAGCCGTTGTCCCAATTAACGAATTACCACAGCGTAAATGATGATCCAAAAAACTTAACGGCGCACCAATAGTAAAAGAATGTAACCATAAACTAACCTTGGCTAACTCCACCGCCATTGGGTTTAAATCCACGCCATAAATACAGCGTTTCATCACTACCCGTTGTAATAGTTGGGTTGGTTCCAAACGACTGGGTTCTAGTTGAATCCCTTGAAAACTTAAATTATCAATAATGCTTTGACGCATTTGATCCAACATATTTAAAATTGGATTATGGTCAGGGTAACGGTTTAAAATTTGGATTAACTCATCCGTTAAAAAATCCACCGCCTCCACCAAGAAATGACCACTCCCCATGGCCGGATCACAAACCTTAATATCCAATAAAATGGTCTGAGCCTGGCGCTCTAACCGTCTTAACTGTCGGTCTAGATCCCGTAAACTCTCCAGCCCTAATCGCTGATCATTTTTCTGTTTTTGTAATTCCCCTATTTGAGCCATTAAGCCATTAAATTCCTGTTCCCTACTTTCTAAAATCGGCTTAAGGGTATGACTAACAATGTATTTAACAATATAATCCGGCGTATAATAAGATCCAGAAGATTTTCGTTCCCCCTTATCATTTTCTAGGTGAACCTCTCCCATTTCAAGATTGTCAACGACTAAACGATATTCCAATAAACCTTCATAAATTGAGCCTAATTGCCGCACCCCCAAAAAACTATAATCAATAGCTTGACCCTCAAACCGCGCTAACTTATCAATGACAGGTACTAAAACGGCATCAGATAAACGATAATTTTTCAAAAAATGATTAGGTTCAAAATTCTGGCTTGTATGACTGGATTCCTCAAAATGAAACAAGCCGCCATTGTAACGGGGAACTTCTAAACTGGCATCTCCCCAGTCAATTACTTCAAATAAACCGATTAAAGCATTGTATATTTTAGATAAACTCTGACTCCAAACCTGGCCCCGTTTGATTCCTTCTGCAATATCCTGGGCGATCGCCGTTAAACTATATTCCCGATAACTCTGATCAACGGGTAATAAATTGCGGGCTTCTGCATAAAATAAAAACAATAACTTATACAAAAAAAAGAGCGTCGCCTCATAAACTTGATTTTCATTAATCCCATGACCCCGACGGGTACAATCCGCCACAAATCCCCCCGCTAACTGGGAGAAAATTTGCTCAAACACCAAACTTTTTAACTCATTACCGACCCTAGTGGCATAGGTAGCACTGCCGTCCCTTACCCGTTCTAAAAAATTCTTACCTTGAACATCCTTTTCAAAGGCTTCGCGCCGGAAAAATAACCAAAAATATTTAAAAGCCTCTCTATCTCCTGACTCCAATATATGGCCCAAGTCGATGGGATAAAATTCCGTCGCCGTTGAGGACGCTAACCGATAATATAATCGCCATTCTCGACCATTGGTTAAAATCCCCCAATTAACCCCCGTCCCAATTAAGTAACTGGCAATTTGAAACGAAGGATTGGTATTTTTATAAATATCCCGTTGATCATTACTCGAAACTTTACTTAACGGTCGCTCCCAATATTTAGCTTCGGCGATCGCCAACACCTGTTGATAAAAAGCCGATTCATTATTTTGGTCGGAGTAAGCCGTTAATTTTTGAGGCTCATTAGCAAATAACGCATAATCAGGCCGCTCAGCCCGTCCCCTAGCTTTAGTCGTCACCTGGGCAATATAACTAAACCCTAAAATAGTGAGAATCGGTTTAATTAACTCCTCCTCAGTTTGAGCTTCATTCCAACTTGATAAAAAAGCTTTTTTGGCAGAATATAAACTGTTTAATTCCTCAAAAACAGGGTTAGGATCCAATTGCCATTCAGGAGACTCTGATAAGTAAAATTCTAGATAATGGCTAGAAAATAATGGCTTATTGAGATTGTGCATACAGAATCTCCCTAGATTGCGTAAAATTGACGATAACACATTATCTTAAATCCGTGACCAAGTCAGATCGCCAATCCGTACAGTATGTTACCCAACGCATCATTGACAATCAAAACACCATCCATGAACCCCAAAATGATGCGTTACTGCCTCCCAAATGGCAGAAACACTACGGACACAATACAGTTAGACTCACTCAGATTATTTTAACTTTGCCGATGGTTGCCCATAAATGATCAGGCAGTGGCTGAAGGGGGACAGTGGCGATCGCCAAACTCGCTCGGTGAAAATTTATCGCCCCGGTCAGGCAGTGGAAGTGGTAGATAATCCTGAAAGGTTGAGCGGTGAAACGGTTTTACCGGGATTTGTTTTAGAGCTAGCGCCCATTTGGTAGTTATCCAAATTTGCCAAAGGGTTGGCCCCACCAACGCCAACATTCCTTGTTAAACGGCGATCGCCATTTGAGAATTAACTGTTTTTCCCAGGTTTGTAGGGTTTTCTTTTCGGGAGGTAGATGGGGCCAAAACGCTGCTACCACTTCCACCGGACAATCATACCGGCGATGCAATTCGATATAGTTCAAAATATAGTCTTTACAATCGTGGCTCCCCTGCCAACGGCGATCGGCGCTGAGCTTGGTTTCCCCCACATAGAGCAATAACGGCCAACGGCGATCCAAAATAAAATACAAACAACCCTGACTGCTATCGTCGATCGCCGCTAATTTATTTCCCTGTCGCCAAAATAAGGCTGATTGCTGGGGTAGGGTAAAGGGATCAATGTCGTCGGGGTCGTGCCAACTGGTGCTGGGCAGATCAAATAAGCTCGTTTGTTGGGGTTGAGTTCCCTGCCGTTGGGATTGTTGGTATGTATGAATGTTACGTTGCCAGGTTTCCAGTCCCCGGCGATCGAAGTCCAATTTGGGTTCGCGTTTGACCCGATAACCCGCTGGCAGATCAAACAGTTTAAGCTGTTCCACCACTGCCCCCTAAGGTAAGGTTTTGCATTGGGCTTGGAAGCGCAACAGATGATCACACAAAACCAGGGCCACCATTGCTTCCACCATGGGGACAGCCCTCGGTAACACACAGGGATCATGGCGACCTTTGGCCGCTAGGGTGGTTTCTTCCCCTTCTTTGCTGACGGTTTTTTGTTCTTTGCCAATGGTAGCGGTGGGTTTAAAGGCTATTCGCATGGTGATCGGTTCCCCGTTACTGATGCCCCCTTGGACGCCACCGGATCGGTTGGTGCGGGTGCGCCATTCTCCTTGATCATCTAAATAATATTCGTCGTTATGTTCACTACCCGTTAGTAACGTACCAGCAAAACCGGAGCCAAATTCAAAGCCTTTCGTCGCGGGTAAGGACATGACTGCTTTCGCTAAGTCTGCTTCGAGTTTGTCGAAAACCGGTTCCCCTAATCCCTTGGGGGTATTGCGTACCACACATTCCACCACCCCACCGATGGAGTCTTTTTGTTTGCGGATTTGATCAATGCGTTCAATCATGGTTTCGGCACAGGCTTGATCCGGACAACGGACAATATTGCTTTCCACTTGTTCCAGGGTCACCGTTTGGGGATCAACCACCGCTTCAATATCCTGAATGCGTTTTACATAGGCAACGATTTCCACCCCGGAAAATTGGGCTAGGATCTTTTTGGCGATCGCCCCGGCGGCCACCCGGCCAATGGTTTCCCGGGCCGAAGACCGGCCCCCCCCCTGCCAGTTACGAATGCCATATTTAGCGTCGTATGTAGCATCGGCGTGGGAAGGACGATATTTCACTGCCATTTCGTCATAATCCTGGGATCGGGCATCTTTATTGCGAACTAGAATGGCGATCGGTGTCCCCAGGGTTTTGCCCTCAAATACCCCCGATAAAATTTCACACTGATCCGCTTCATTGCGGGGGGTCGTAATTTTGCTTTGCCCCGGTCTGCGACGGTCTAAATCCTGCTGAATTTCCGCTGCTGAAATTTCCAAACAAGGCGGACACCCATCAATGATCACCCCGACGCCCCCCCCGTGGGATTCGCCAAAGGTGGTAATGCGAAATAAATGTCCGAAGCTGTTACCCATGAAACGTCTACTACTGACTGACAAAGTTGCACAATGGA
>JBJOGT010000027.1:0-2865 GCA_046048115.1 Cyanobacteriota bacterium
CCATCATCGTTGGTCAACAGAAAAGTCATAGTGAAGGGCAGAAGGGGGATCAAATTGTTGCTTTGTTATGTTAGCAATCAGACCGATCTATCTACACTGTTGACTCATAAGGAGATTTCTCCCTGTTGTCATAGTTCAAATAATTTTGCTTGGTTGGCAATTCACTGTTTTATTAAATCTGCTAACAATGTATTAACTATCATTAGGATTGGGGCGGGGTAGTGCGACTCAAAATTTCCGTTAATCGATCATCGATAGCTTCTACATGCTGTAAATAGTCTGCTTGGACTTCATAGAAATCCGCTTGGGCCGCCGCTAATCCGGCCATCCACTCAAAAACATGGGCACGATCTTTGCGGAGAACCTCCAAGAAGTTTTTATTATTTTCCCGGTCTTCGGCAATGGTGTTGGCTAGGGCTTCAATGCTTTTGGCATTGGATTCAACTAAGGCTTCAAGGCGGTCTAGGCGGTCAGTCATGGGGAATGAACCTTAAAAATAATGGTCTATTTTAATCGATCAACAGCAAGGGGTTACACCATTCTGGGGATAAAGCACCTCAAAATTAGGCTTAAACCACTTTGTTAGGGGTTTTGCTTTGTTGCCATTTAATTACCCCATATATCCCTAAAAGACTGACGATTAATATTAGGGAAAAAACGCCAAACTGGCTGACCCAAGTGATAATTTGTTCAATTGATACCACCCGACCTAAAAAGTACGCCAAACTGACCATAATGGTGGCCCAGATGGAAGCGCCGCCGATGTTGTAAAGCAAAAATTTGGCATAGGGCATGTGGGCAATACCTGCCATGGGCCCAGCAAAAATTCGTAACAGGGTGACAAACCGACCGAAAAAAACCGCCCCCGCTGCATTTTGGCTAAACCGTTCCCGAGCCGTTTCTAAATGGGCTTGGGGAATGTTGAACCAAGTCGCTGCTTTGGTTAATAAGGGCCAACCGCCCCACCGTCCCACCCAATAGCCACAACTGTCCCCTAATACCGCCCCGGCGATCGCCGCCAAAAGGACGCCCCCCAATTTCAAATCACCGCTCCCAGCCAAAAATCCTCCCACTAGGGTAATGGTTTCTCCGGGGATGGGAATGCCAGCATTTTCCAACGCAATGCCGAAAAAGACTGCCATGTAACCATATTGACGGGCTAACTCCTGTAACGTCTCCAGTGAAAAAAACTCCCAACCCATAGCTGTCCTTGCTTAATCTTTTGTAATAATTTCAGTGTAAAGGATGGCGCTGAACCAAGGCTGAGTTTCTACTGAGGTTTTGGGTTACTCGGCCAAAGGGTTAGATGACTGTAAAACCACCATCGCTTGCCCCACCACCGGCGATCGGGCAATTAAGTCACCGTCAGGAGAATAGAGGCGCAGTTGGGTAAAGGAGAGTTTTTGCGCCCGTTGCCAGAGGGTATCCAGCAAATTTTGTTGTTGTTGGGCGGAAAGTTGATCCCAGTTAGTGCCAATGGTCAAGGTTAAACGACTGGCCAAAAAATTGGGTTCAATGCGTTGGATCAGTTGGGGAGGATAAAGACCTTCTAAATCCACCAATTCCTGTTGAATAACAGACAATAAACTCTGCTCTGGCGTTAAAGGTGCTTCCGGCAAGGGGTCAACGGCGATCGCCGTCGGTGGGGCCGGGGCTTCTAGCACAGGGGGTAATCCCGGCTTAGCTTCTGGGAAGTCTTGGCTATCCCCGGGGGAAAGGTCAGAATCCGTTGCGATGGGTTCCGCAGATTGGGGGAGAGGTAACGAGGGAATGCGGGGGGCAATTTGATCCCAGAGGGGTGGTACATCTAAGGGCGGAATACCAATCCACAAAACAATGCCCATCAAAATACCTAACAAGCCCGTGGCGATCGCCGTTAAAATGCCAAACTTGGGTTTTTGTCGCTGGGATATCGTTGATGGTGGAACAACGGTGGTCGATTGCGTGGGGATCCCCTTTGGGGTGGGCCGTTGCGTTTCTGATTTAGCCGTAGAAACCGGGGGGGGAGACGATCTTAGCGGGGTGGTCTGGGGGGGAAATGAATCAACAAACACCTCATCCCACTCATTATCTAACTCAGTTTTATCAGTAGGCTGAGAAGCCATGACAGAGGATTTTGCTTCGATGCCCCGCAAGGTTTTTAAACTTGATTGCAATCGTTCAAACGTCTCAGCCGTTAAGGATTGACCCTGTTTGGGATCGGCATCCAACTGCTGCACCACCTGTTCAAGTTGATCGAGGGTTGTGTGCAACTGGGATAACAGCGGCGCATTGGGGCGGGGAGGTTGCTGGGTCATTGATACTATGCATCCAAATTCAAGCTAAAACAGAATTAATGACATTCACACACGAATTTCCCCTGGTTTAAGGTTCGACCGGAAGCTGTTAAAATTTGGCCGCGAGGGATTTTAAATATTCCGTATTGACCCCAGACTCTCGCACTAAGGCAATTTTGCCAGTCCGGGCCACTTCTTTAATACCAAATTTAGCCAACATTTGTAGAATAGCAACCATTTTACCCGGATCGCCGACCACTTCAATGGTGACAGTCTCTTCGGAAATATCCACAATGCGGGCCCGAAACACTTGGGCTAATTCAATCACTTCGGCACGACTCGGCGCATTTGCGCTAACTTTTACTAGCATTAATTCCCGTTCAACGCAGGGGGTTTCGGTAATATCTTGAACCTTAATGACATTCACCAACTTGTAAAGCTGTTTGGTGAGTTGTTCAATAGTGTGTTCATCCCCAGGAACAACCATGGTGATCCGAGACACATCTCCCTGTTCTGCTGAACCTACCGCTAAACTTTCAATATTGAAACCCCGACGGGCAAACAACCCAGCAATGCGGGTCAAAACCCC
>JBJOGT010000028.1:0-3994 GCA_046048115.1 Cyanobacteriota bacterium
GTGGCACTATTGGAAAGGATTTCTGTTAACAGGGCCGTGGCCAGGTAGAACATCAACAATAGGCCATAGCCCGATAGTTGTCCGCCAAAATCGGCCAAGAAGGTTGCTAGCCATTGGGTGGTGCCGGAGTTTTCCATGGCGGTGCCCAAGGGAATTAACCCTGCTAGTAAGAAAATAATGTCCCAGCGCACTGCGCCATAAATTTCCCCTGGTTTGAGGCAGCCCGTCACAATCATGGCAATGACCCCAGCCAGGGCGGCGGTGGTGATGGGTAACCAGTCCAATGCAGAAATGAGAATTACCCCGGCCACGATGGCGATCGCCGTTTTGGCTTTATCGAGGCGCAGATTATCCAAACTTTTTTCTTCTAAGACCAGTAATTCCCGGGTGGTTTGCAGTCCCAAAAAACTTTCCCTAGGGCCTTGGAGCAACAGCAAATCCCCGAACTTGAGCCGCACTTTCCCCAGTCGTTGACGAATTAATTCTTCCCCCCGCCGGATCGCAATCACCGTAGCGTTGTACCGTTGCCGAAAACGTAATTCTTTTAACGTGGAACCAATTAAACGGGAATTGGAAAGAATTAATACTTCCGCCACTTTTTCTTCAGCGGATTCGAGGGCATTTTCTGCTTCGGTTTGGATATCCGAAAACTGGACATCTGCGACAATTTCCACCCCCCGTTCATCTTTAACCCGCAACAAATCTTCCCGCCCGCCCCGGACAAGCAAAATATCCCCCACTGTCAAAACTTTATCGGCTAAGGGTTGGGGAAAATGGGTTTCGTTGTGGATAATTTCCAACACATCCAGATCGAATTTTCGTTGTATCCCACTGGTGCGTAAGGTCTGGCCAATTAAACTAGAACGGGGCGGAATAATAATTTCACTCACATAATCTTTCATCTGATATTCCGAGGCCACATTGCCATCGGACACGGCCCGGCGGGCCGGTAATAGCTTCGGGGCGGCGATCGCCAGATACAGTACCCCCATGGCAAAGGTAATGAAGCCCAACGGTGTGAATTCAAACAGGCCAAACTCTCGACCAATTAAATCCTTTGATAAACCACTGGCAAGAATACTGGTGGAAGTTCCCAACACTGTGATCATTCCTCCCAAAACCGTCGTGTAGGAAAGAGGAATTAACAACTTTGACACCGAGACCTTTCTCTCCTTCGCCCAGGATTCCACAATCGGCAGAAAAATCGCCACGATCGCCGTATTGGCAATAAAGGCCGACAGGGGCCCCACAATGACCCCCATCAAGATAATTTGTCGCCGTAACCCCTTACCCCCAAATTTGATCAACGTATCCCGAATCACTTGGATAATGCCGGTGCGGGTGATGCCATAGCTCAGAATGAACATGGCCATAATGGTGATGGTGGCGGAATTGCTAAACCCAGCAATGCCTTCTTCGGGGGTCACTAGCCCGAGCAACATCAACACCACCGTAATCAAAATCGCCGTGGTATCAATGGGCAACCATTCCAGCACAAATAACACCAACGCCAAGGCAATGACCAGCAATGTGAGCAGAATTTGGTGGGATGCCAGCCAAGTTTGTAAAAAGGCCATACTTTAACGAAGCAGTGAGTAGATAGGGATGGAAAAATTCCTTTGTTTAACACTACCCGTCAGTGGTTACACGGAAAAGCTCAAAGCCTAAAATATTTCTAATTTGCCTGACACTGGATGACGCTGGGCATTGGCCACTTCGCCACAGGTGCGGGGGGTGGGAAAGAGTTTGCCGGGATTGGCTAAGTTGTCAGGGTTAAAACAATGGCGTACCCATTGCATGGTTTCCAAATCAATTTCATTAAACATCGCCGGCATAAAGCAATTTTTATCGATGCCAATGCCGTGTTCCCCCGATAAACTGCCCCCTAATTCCACGCAGCGTTTGAGGATTTCCCCCCCTAATTCTTCTACCCGTTCCCATTCCCCTGCCACGCGATTGTCATACAAAATTAACGGATGCAGATTACCATCCCCGGCGTGGAATACATTGGCAATACGGAAACCATATTTCTCTCCTAAAGCGTTAATATCCCCCAGAATTTGCACCAATTGGGTACGGGGCACTACACCATCTTGGACGAAGTAACTAGGACTCAGTTTTCCGGCGGCGGCAAAGGCCGCTTTACGTCCTTTCCACATTTTCAGACGGGTTTCGGCATCGTAGGCGATCGCCGCATTGCGGGCCCCATTTTGCCGACAAATCTCCACCACTTTGGCTTGATTAACCTCGACTTCCACCGGTAGACCATCGAGTTCTACTAATAAAATGGCCGTGGCATCCCGGGGATAGCAGTTGGTGGCCACCACATCTTCCACGGCGTTGATACTGAAATTGTCCATAATTTCCATCCCCGCTGGGACGATCCCCGCTGCAATAATATCCGCAACGGATTGGGCCGTGGCTTCGAGGGAGAGAAAATCCGCTAGGACAACGCAGATGGATTCCGGGGTTTTGAGAATTTTGAGGGTGATTTCCGTGGCAATGCCCAAAGTCCCTTCCGATCCCACAAAAAGACCGGTTAAATCATAACCAGGCATTTCGGGAATTTGTCCCCCCACCTCCACCACGGAACCATCGGGAATGACTAACTTTAAGCCCAGCACATGGTTGGTGGTGGTGCCATATTTCAAGCAGTGAACCCCACCGGAATTTTCCGCAATGTTACCGCCGATGGAGCAGACAATTTGACTAGAGGGATCGGGGGCATAGTAAAAACCCGCTCCGCTGACGCTCTGGGTCACCCAATTATTAATTACCCCCGGTTGAACCACCACCGTCTGATTGTCATAATCCACCGCCAAAATTTGCTGCATCCGGGTGGTAACGATCATCACACTGTTTTCCCCCGGCAATGCGCCCCCCGATAGCCCCGTTCCGGCACCCCGCGCAATCCAGGGTAGTTGGCGATCGTGACAAAGCTTAACCACCGCCGCCACTTCCTCCGTTGTCCGGGGCAAAACCACTAACGCCGGGCGTTGGCGATAACCCGTCAGTCCATCACACTCGTAGGTAAATAATTCGTCCTTGCGCTTGATCACCCCATTTCCTCCCACAATCTGTTCTAATTGGGCGGTGATCTCGCCGAGATCCGCTACACAGCGGGCCGCTGTATTGGTCTGGGGAAGGCTGGCGGTGGAGGTCATAGGGACAGAATTAAATAGTGATGGGGTTTTGATATTTTAAGGTATTCTCCTAACCTACTTGGGCAAGATTGGGGGATTGGAATGCTAGGGACTGACGAATCCGCGGCCCCTAGTTAAGTTAGCCATTATTCCCCACCGCAGACCCCTATGTTGGCGATCGCAGCTTATGATCAAAAAAAATCGTGGAGTTAATCAATGAATTCCGGCAAAATTGTGGCAATTATTACAGGGGCAATCTCAATTATTTTGTCCCTGGGTTATCTGATTTTGGTACAAATTCTCGATTTTCGCGGCGATATGGTGCCAGCCCCCCTGGAAGCGCTGGGCCTACTCGGATTTAGCTAAAACAACGAAAACTTTCCAATCCGGTGACTCCGGGTTTTGCTAACTCACCAAAATCTCATTATTAGGGCGGTGCCTCTCTCCACGTCTGTTCCACCCCCACGGTATAATCAAGCCTATACAAATCTTTACATGAAAGGCTTTCCATGAGTGCCAAGGTTGAAATTTATACGTGGAGTACCTGTCCCTTCTGTCTGCGGGCGTTGGCCTTACTCAGGCAAAAGGGAGTAGATTTTCAAGAATATTGTATTGATGGGGATCAGGCTGCCCGGGAACTGATGGCGGAGCGGGCTAACGGACGTCGAAGCCTACCGCAAATTTTTATTGATGACCAACCTATTGGGGGATGCGATGACCTCCATGCCTTAGATCGAGCGGGGGAGTTAGACCCCCTTTTGAGCTAAATCCCCAGTCTCCCTGACCCACTTTGATCTCCATTTGCTCTTAATCCAAGGACGTTTTCCGCTGTGAAACTGGCATTTATTATC
>JBJOGT010000029.1:0-2865 GCA_046048115.1 Cyanobacteriota bacterium
TCGCCCCCCGCCAACACCTGCCCCGTAAACATCCCCGGCAAACTCACCAACCCCACCACCATCATTTGATTAATCGTCGGAATTAAACTCGCTCGGATGGCCGCCCGACGATAAACGGCGATCGCCTGTAGGGGACTTGCTCCTAAACAGAGATGGGTTTCGATTTCCCTCGGATTTTGTTGAATCGCACTGGCTAACCGTTCCCCCGCCAACGAAGCACTATTCATCGTATTGCCCAACACCATCCCCGTCAGCGGAATTAGATATTGGGGCGAATACCACTGGGGCGGTTGAATAATCACCGCAAGGCTATAGCTCAAGCCCAACGCCGTACTTGCCCCCAACGATAACCATAGCCCCCAAAATAACGACCGACTTTGGGGATTAATGCGATTTTTAGCCACCACCGCCGCAATGGTCAGCATGATCGCCAACACCGCCAACACTGCCCAGGGATTTTGCAAAGAAAACACCACCGCCAAAAAATAGCCCACCACAATCAATTGCAGCATCGTCCGTCCCCCCGCCCATAGCAATTGCCCCGTCAACGCCAACCCCTGCCACTGCAACAAGGCGATCGCCGCCCCCAATAACCCCAACATCCAACCCAGATCGCCCCAATCCAACTCAATTAATGCGTAGTTCATGCTTAGCTGTGCTGCAACGTGATTAATGATTCAGTATGCCATAGTCGGGAAGAAGGGGGTTTGGTACACTAAATCAACCCGATTATTGCCCTGTGGATATGCCTGAGTTTGTCCCGATTTTGACCCCCGATCGCCGTTTATTTCCTGGCTTAGCTGACAAAACCTACTTCAATTATGGGGGCCAAGGCATTTTGCCCCAACCCGCCTACCAAGCCATCCTTGATTTGTACGCCGGTCTCGAACGAAACGGCCCCTTCTCCATCGCCGCCAACGAGCAAATCCAACAGCTTAACGCCCAACTGCGATCAACCCTCGCCGCCGAATTTAACGTAGACCCCAGCACTATTACCCTCACCGATAACGTCACCACCGGCTGTGACATCGTGCTTTGGGGCATTGATTGGCAGGCCGGAGATGAAATTTTACTCACCGACTGTGAACACCCCGGTATTATTGCCATTGTCCAGGCCATCGGCGATCGATTTGGGGTCACCCATCGTTTTTGTCCCATTTTAGAAACCCTCAATGGGGGCGATCCTTGTCAAGTTATTCAGGATGCTTTAACCCCCAAAACTCGCCTTGTCGTTCTGAGCCATCTTTTGTGGAATACCGGGCAAGTTTTGCCGTTGGCGCAAATTATTAAAACCTGCCGTGCTTATCAAGGGGACTATCCCGTTCAAGTATTAGTGGATGGGGCCCAATCGGCGGGATCATTACCCTTAAATTTTGCGGAATTAAGCGTTGATTACTATGCGTTTACCGGCCATAAATGGTTCTGTGGCCCTGCCGGAGTCGGCGGTTTATATATCAATCCCGATCGCCTAGCAGAGATTCGCCCTACCTATGTCGGCTGGCGCAGTATTAACTATGGCCCTAAAGGAGAACCCCAGGGCTGGGTTGCTGATGGCAAACGCTTTGAAGTGGCCACCTCCGCCTATCCCCACTATGCCGGATTAAACGCGGCCATTGAACTCCACCAACGCCAGGGCAATACCGCAGAACGCTATCAACAACTTTGTGCCCTCAGCCGTTATCTTTGGGAGGGTTTACAACAATTAGCCCCTGTTAATTGCCTTGCCCCAACGCCTCCCCCAGCGGGTCTCGTTTCCTTTACCGTTCAATCCGACTTACCCCATAAAGTGATTGTGCAAAAACTTGAAGACCAACGGTTTTACCTCCGCACGATCGCCGATCCAGACTGTATTCGGGCCTGTTGTCACTATTTCACAACGACAGGGGAAATTGAAGCGTTATTGGTTGCCCTAAAACAATTTGCCTAGGATCAACCGATGCGACTCAGGAATGCCTTTAGGCGATCGCTCTTGGGTTGACTAAATAACTGTTCCGGTGGCCCCGCTTCTTCCACAATGCCCGCATTGAAAAACAACACTTTATTAGAGACTTCCCGGGCAAACTGCATCTCGTGGGTCACCACCGCCATGGTCATGCCTTCTTCGGCCAGTTGTTTCATCACGTTTAACACCTCCCCCACCAATTCCGGGTCAAGGGCACTGGTGGGTTCATCAAATAGTAAAACTTCTGGCTGCATACACAGTCCTCTGGCGATCGCCACCCGTTGTTTTTGCCCACCGGAAAGTTGTTCAGGATAGGCATCTGCCTTTGCTTCCAAACCAACCTTTTCCAAGTAAGCAATAGCACGGTCTTTGCATTCCGCCAGGGGTAATTTAAGAACCTTACGGGGCGCTAAACTTAAGTTTTCCAGCACTGTCAAATGGGGAAACAGGTTGAAATGCTGAAACACCATACCCACCCGCATGCGGAGTTGACGGAGTTCCGTCTGACTCACCCGTTCGTGGGAAAGATCTACCCCGGCCACCGTTAACTTTCCCCCACTGATGGACTCTAATCGGTTCAAGCAACGTAAAAAAGTACTCTTGCCGCATCCAGACGGGCCAATGATAGAAATCACGTCCCCTGGATACATTGCACCATCAACTCCCTGGAGTACCCGGAGGTGACCATAGCTTTTTTGCAGGTTTTCACAGACGACAATGGGTAGGGCAATATCTTCGGTGCTCATGGTTTAAGGGGTTTTCAGAAACTAGGCAGATGGGAATGGAGCATCCTTGACGGTGGCCAATTCCGAGGTTAAGGGTAGCTAAAGATTTTGAGGGGGATAGTATCAATGCTTACATTTATTTTTTTGTGAGTCTTCGATAAGCTGTCATCACTCTAAGTGGATATAAGGTAGAATATA
>JBJOGT010000030.1:0-2748 GCA_046048115.1 Cyanobacteriota bacterium
CCTCAAAAGTTCAGGGGTTAACGACGATCCCCAGGGGTAAAGCGAGATTGAAACTGGTTAATTAGCTGATCCAACACGAAGGGATCACTATTGGCATGGTGAATTTTAACGCTTAGGGGAATCAATAACCCTTCGTTTAACCAGTACCGTTTTCCAAAATAAAACCAGGGTTGTCCTTGGATAGTTTCGTGGCGGTAATGAATAGTCAATCCAGAAAATTGCAAGTTAGGAAGATTACCAAAAATCGTGGCAAGACAAAAGGTTTGATATTCTGCCCGTTGTCCTTGACCAGAGCGAATGTTGGCTAATGTTTGGCGATAAAGCTGAATAAAGTCCCGGTAATCCAAGTAACAAATATTTTCCAACAGCATTTCCGCGAACCGTTCCTTGCCCCCGATCGCCACACTGACCATCACGGGGGGATTATCGAGGACGTACCATTGTTGATTAACGTAACGGAGCCGAAAGACCCAGTTTTCCCGTAAACATTGCATCCAATGCCAGAGAAGAAAGCTAAAAAAGCTGCTGCCCGTGACCTTTTCGGCTTGATAGTATTGATAAGCATTGGTGACATCGAGTTGCAAGGTCAGGTCAATGTAGGGAATTTGCAACAGGGATTGATCGGTGAAAAACGCCAACGACCAATCCAAATAACCTTCCCGTTCAACGGCGGTTAATAAACGGGGTTGATACTGGGCAGGAATGTCGATCGCCATCGGAAGCTGCTAATCAATCTGAAAAATAAAGGTCACTAAATCCCCCTTGCCCAACGACAGGCGATCGCCAGACCGCAACCGATGACGATTACCAGGGGCCAGGGGGGTGTGATTCACATAGGTGCCATTGGCACTGCCCGTATCTTCCAAATAATAAGCATCCCCTTCAACGCGAATATCCGCATGGACACGGGACACCACATCGGAATTGGCAAATCCTGACACGTCAACATCCGGTGGCACTTGTTCATTGGGTTTGCCCAGGTGAATAACCGTTAACCCCTGGGGCAGTTCCAAGGTTGTTTGGGTTTGCACATGGATTAAGCTCGCCGCTTGGCTTTGTAATTGGGTCGCCGTGGCAATGGGGGGCGGTGTTACGTTGATCTCAGGAATAGGGGGGATGGGGGCTTCATTGTCGGGGAGCACGGCGATCGGGGCAACTGAGGGGGTTTCTCCCTGGCTTGATGGTGACATTGTCGCTGAGGATGTCCCTAATTGACTGGGGTCGATGGTTTGACCACAATTCCCACAAAATGTTGCATCACTCTGCACCGAATCGCCACAGTGGGGACATGGGATCATCGTCGGCAAGGGCGTAAAGCAGGCTTCACATTGGGTAGCCCCTTCGGGATTGTTATGGTTACAGGTAGGACAAACAGGCATAAATCCACAAACAAATTAAGGTTTAGCGAAATCGGGGGGCGGGGACGGCGCTAGATAATGAAAAACGATTGTTGCCGACCCAAGGCGTTGTCAACCGCTTGATTCCAATCCTACTGGAAAAATCTGCGACTCCCCCAAGGGTTAAGGAGTTTTAACGATTGGGGGTTAAGGCTAAAAATTGGGCGCTGGCTTGCCACAGTTGGGGTAGTACGTCAGTCAGAGCATGCTCACTGTCAAGGACTTGTAAATTAACCCACGATCGCCGATCCGCATAGGTTTCACTGACGGTAACGGGCACAACATCATCCCAACGGCCATGCAAAATCAAGGTCGGTACGGCTCTTTGTAATTGGCTTTCCTCGTAGCCCAGGGCATCGGTAACAAAGTCATAGGCTAGGGGGCGTTCTTGGCGATCGCCATAGTGATAAACATTCAACCAGCCCGACGTTTCCCAGGCGTTCAATTGTTCAGACGGCAACCGTTGGAGCCAGTTTTGGATAAAACCAAAGGCCGGGGCCAGCAACACCAAGCGTTCAATGTGGGGACAGTGCTGGGCCAACCAAGCCGCCGTTAAGCCCCCTAAACTAGAGCCAATGACCGTAAAAGGTTCTGAAGATTGAAGAAAGTCTGATTTGAGATAATTAATCTGACGAGTTAAGGTTAAATGGGAAAAATCCCCTTGATTGAGGTCAGGAATGATCAACGGCCACTGCCCTAACTGGGCAAATTGTTGGGCAAAAAATTGGGCTTTATGGGACTGGGGACTGGACGCAAAACCGTGGAGATAGAGATATTGCATAGCCAAAAAATTAAGGCGCTTTACGATTACCTTACTCCCTCAATAAAACCACCTCAGATCGCACTGTGCCGGCCCGTTCGGCGATGGCAGTGATGACCACGGTTTCCCCGCCGTTGCCCTGGACCACCCATTCCAAATGACGACGATAATCAATGCCGTTGGCCTGGGCCGTTTTTGCTTTATTGGATCGCCCTTCTAGATGGGGTAATTCCTGGCGCAATTTGCCGGTGATTAAAGTAACGGTTTCTGGTAATTCCACGGTGACGGCGATCGCCTTGACTGCTTTACGATCCAGCGCCTGTTGGCTAGTGTAAGTGGGTAAAAAGCCTTGGTTCTCCCATTGCACAATGATTTTATAAACCCCCGATCCTTGGGGAATAATGTCGGTTTTGGCCAGGGCAAGGCGGGGAGACATCAGGGCGTGGGCTAGGGCAAAGCGGAATTGCTGTTCGCAGAGTGCGGGTAAAAACTGGGCCGGGGCATTTTGCCACATGGTTTTAAACCGCCAACCGCCAATTTCCACGGGGCCAAGTTGGGGATGGTCAAAGGGTTGCCAAGGCACAAAACCTT
>JBJOGT010000031.1:0-3767 GCA_046048115.1 Cyanobacteriota bacterium
GTGAATAACCCGCCAATACAGACCATGCTAACGGCCCACATCGGCGATCGCAGCCAAGGCCAATCGAGTAGGTAAAATAACGTAAATAGAGTCCGGGCGGCTAAATATACCAAAACATAAAGGGACGTTTTTTCCGTTGCCGTATCACTGACATAAACACAGAGGGCGGCAGCGGTAAATAAAGCGAAGGACTCAAAGCTGTTTTGGTGGGCCCAGGTAGCTCGTTTGGCATAGTCGGGCAATCTATCTAACATGGCTCTGGGGGTGTTCATATCAATGCCGATGCTGACCCTGCCATAGGCGACGATTAAATAAGGTACATAAATTAATCCTGCCATCAGAGCAATGCCCAGCAGCAGCATTTGGGAGGGGGTTAGGGCAAAATCCACGGGTATTTTAATGATGGAAAGGTTAAGGGAACAATTTGAAAGACACCGAATCCACTGTTATGTTATCGGCTCATGTACCGTTACTTAGAAAAACCAACCATAGGAATGCAGTCCTTTCCCTAACAAATTGACGCCCAAGTAACAAACCCAAACCACCACGAAACCGCTAGCGGCTAAAATTGCGGGTTTGCGACCCTGCCAGCCTTTGGTGATCCGGGCGTGGAGATAGGCAGCAAATACTAACCAGGTAATCAAAGCCCAGGTTTCTTTAGGGTCCCAACTCCAGTAAGACCCCCAGGCTTCATTGGCCCATACGCCCCCCGCAATGATACCGATGGTCAACAGGGGAAAACCTAAACCGATCATGCGATAACTGATGTTGTCTAACGTATCCGCGAGGGTTAACCGTTGGGGCGAGAGGCTGACTGCGGTTTGAGTGGGTTTTTCCAACACGGCCACATTGCTATCGGTTTGAGCAGATAGATCGCCGATCGCCAGGGCGGGGGTGAGGGTGGTGGATTTGGTTAACCCTTGGCGGAATCCCCCGGTGCCCACGGAACTGCCTTTGAGTTCGATCTTTTGGCCACGGGTAACAATTAAAAAGGCGATCGCCAATAGAGACCCCACCATGAGGGTGGCATAGCTGATCATCATCACACTGACGTGCATCATCAACCAATTAGATTTCAACGCTGGGACTAGAGGGGCAGACAGTTGCATATCAGCGGGCAGGGTCAGGGCAGCAAAAGCCACAATTCCCAGGGCGATCGGCGCAGTGACGGCCCCCACAAAGCGACTTTGGCTCATGCGCTCGGCGATGAAATGGGCTCCGGTAATGCCCCAGGCCAGGAAAAATAAGGATTCGTACAGATTACTGATGGGAAAATAGCCCGCTTCTAGCCACCGCGCCCCCAACAAGGCCGCAATAGTTAAATTGGCGATCGCCATCCCCGTGCTGGCCAGTGGGGTTAACCAAGGTTTAGGGAAAACCACCGCAATCCAGTAAGCAAACAACGTCAAAAACAGCACCAGAAAAGCAGTGTTATCTAAAAAATTTTCGAGGGTGATTAGATCCATTGGGGCAAGGGGTTGAGGGAATAAACGACGATCACGAAGATTGTGCCTTAGCAAACAATTTTAAAGCATTTTTCTACTGGGTCTGAGGTTAATGGGGCGTTGACCTAAGGATGGCCATTGTGGGCTTTGGCTGATCCAAGGAGGACCAGGGATTTGGATGACAGATTATTTTATTCTCTACCTATTTTTCGCTGTTTCCCAATCCCATGGCCGTGATCGCAGGGATCAAAAATTTGGGTATTGACTGACGGAGTTCCCTGCTTCTTATTCAAAGGTCAAAAAAACTACTCGATTAATGTTTGCAAGCGTTCCTGTAACATTTGGGTCACATCGGCGATCGCCTGTTTACGGTTACTTTTATAGTTGGCGCAATAGTCATTAATATGAATCGGCTCTCCCAGGGTCACTTGGGCCCGTTGATGTCCCAAACTCGGGCGATCGCCATTGCCGCCTTTCATGCGGTCTACCACAGATGCCAATTGGAGTAGGGTATCGGCAAACCGTTCAGCGGTGGGGTTTTCCCGTACGTAACGCCCTGTCACCGCCACAAAATTTTCCACTAAGCGCATGTGCCACATCCGTAAATCCGCTTCCTCCGCCAGGCGATCGGCCAGACCCCGCTGGACAGTACACAAGGACTGTTCATTCCGCAATTCTTCGCGGTAAATGTAATCCCAACCGGCCTGTTCCAGCCGCCGACAGCGATCGGTTAACAATCCCTTAGCTTTAATTTGGAAATACTCTTCCCCGACCGTGAGGGCAATATTTAACAAATTTTGTAATCGGGAGGCGAGTAATTGATTAGGATCAGATTCGAGGGTATTAAAATTTTCCGCTAAACTTTGTTCTAACTCTGCCACTGGGGGTAATGTGCGGTGATAATAGTCACGGTAAAAGGTTTCCATTAAATCCAACATCACTTCCCCTAATTGGTAAAGCCGTTTGTATAAAGACGCTTCCTTTAAGTCATGGCGGGGATCGGCGGTCAGACCACAATCGGTTTCTAATTGGGAGAGCAACGCTTCAATTTCCGCCCAAGGGGGAGACAGATAAAAGTATTGAATGCCCACGGGGAGGATGATGACCTGTTCCGATCGCCCGGCCTTTTGTAAATCTTCCGCACACCAAAATCCTAGTTGGGCAATGCCCGGTTCCAAGGGGGAAATAATTTCGTTATGGCCATTGGTGGCACCTTCGGGGGCGGCGGCCAAAGGATAATCCCCGTTTAACATTAACTCCCGGGCCGATCGTAATCCCGGTCGATCCAGTTTGCCCCGCTGAATGGAGGTTCCCCCCAAACGGGGAAAGAGCCATTGAATGAATTGCCCTCCCCATAACGGAATGCCCCGGTCGTACATAAAGTGGGAGTGGCTAATGGGCGGTGGTTGCATCGTGCCCATTTTTAGAGCTTTGGCGAGGGGATGCCAAAATAAATAGCCCATACAGAGGGGATCGTTAATGCTGGGATGGCGGAAGGCTAGGAGTAATCGGGTTTTTCCCTGCTTGAAATCGGTATAAGCTTGGGTAAGAACGTCTAAATTTTTAACCTCGATTTTGGCGATCGCCGTTTGGCTCTTGATCCACCAAGGTAGTAACAGTGGCCCAATCGTCAGGAGCCAGGGACTTAGTTGAGGCGGAATGAAATCTAAAGGCGGTTGGGCACGGGTTAGGGGCATGGGCAAGCTTGGAATCGGTTTCAGGGAATAGTTATCAGTGTATTGAATTTCGTCTACCAGGCGATCGCCCTAGGCAGTGGGCAACTTAACGTAAACTGGGTAGTGGAGAGAACTTTTAGTTGGTTCTATTGGTGTCGTCGTCTGAGTCGGGATTATGAAGGATTAACCAAAATTTCCGAAGTGTGGATTTACTGGGTTTCTATTCGTCTGCTTGTACGAATGTTGGCTTGAACCTTAAATTTTTAGACATCATCTTAACTTTTTAATATAAACCCACTTAAAGCTAGGATTATTTGCTTCAAGGTTCTTGCTCAATAGGGTGCGATTGCTCCATAGTGCTGGTTATCGATAGGCTTTTATTAGCGATTGTTGGACATTGCCAGCCCTTTGGGTACTGGTTGTCTGTTTTTCTTCCCCACCCTGAGAACTTCGCACTATCCAGCATGGAAGTCATCTGTTATAATTACCATATCCTAAGGTGGCATAGCCAAGTGGTAAGGCAGAGGTCTGCAAAACCTCCATCCACCAGTTCGAATCTGGGTGCCACCTTTTTTAGCGATGGGTCTTGACGTGGGGTTATCCCGTGTTCTACCATTTCAACAAAATTAGATGCGCCCCTAGCAAG
>JBJOGT010000032.1:0-2514 GCA_046048115.1 Cyanobacteriota bacterium
AAATTCCGTTCTCGCGGTGGCAATATCCACCCATAAGGAGTCAAAATCGGGGTCATTGTGCCACAGTAGGGCCGCCGTTTGAAATTCCCCATGCACCGATAACCGGGCCGCTGGATAGTCTCCCTGTAATGCCTTAGCCAGTTCTACCCCAGCCCCCACATCCGCCGCTTGGTGAAAGCCATCCACCACCAAATCAATATCCTGTAACCAAATATCCTGGGATTGCTTGAGCAATAAATCCCGCACCGCACCACCGACAATATATAAATGCCAGCCCCGGCGTTGGGCCTGGTTTGCAGCTTTGGCCAGTAACCGCCAAGTGGAAGGATGTAAATGGGTTTGTAACACATCCAGTAGGGCTAGGCGATCGGGTTGGGGAGCAGGGGGGGGTAAGTCACAGAAACGTTCTGACCGATCCTGGAGTAATTGCCGCAACACATCGGTGCGGGTAACAATGCCCACTAATTTGCCGTCCTGCATCACCGGTAACCGTCCCACATCATCGGCCACCATCACTGCTTCAATCTGGGGCAGGGTCGTATCGGCGGTAATGGTTTTGACGTTGCGAGTCATATAGCCTTTCACCGGTGCGTGGCTGAACCCGTGGTGCAGGGCTAAATCTAAATCCCGTCGGGAAATAATGCCCACCAATTGATTGTCTTGATCAACCACCGTTAGCCCCGAATGACCATAACGAAATAACACCCGTTGGGCCTGTTCTATGGTGGTGTGTGGGCGGATGGTTCGCACCGGGGAGGACATTAAATCCCGCGCCAAGAGGGGATGGGGAATTTGTTGTTTTAAGGCATCATAAAGATCTTGAAGAACCCTTTCAGGCTCCACATCCCGTAGATTAACGGAAGCCGCTTGGGCATGGCCACCCCCGCCGTAGGCGGCAAACAGGCGGGTTAAATCGGTGTCAGGAATGCGAGTACGACCAATCATGGTAAAACGGGTTTCAGGCGTTTGGGTTATCTTGCCTTTGCCGTAAACATGGCCGAGCAATAGGGCATCGCATTCGGTCAGGGCCAAGAGGCGTTCAGTCAGGTTGGAGAGACCAGGGACAAAGTTTTCAGAGTGGAGTAGCACTTGCCCCAGGCGATAACCCCCTTGGTTTTCCGTGGTCAAGGCTTGCATTGCTTCGGCAAATAAGTATTGCAACGGTGGCGTAAAACCCGGATCGGCATATTCGGCTACGATGCGGAGATTTGCTCCCTGTTCCATTAACCAGGCCAAAGCTTTCACATCCCGCACTGTGGTTTGGGGAAAGGTGAGCGATCCTGTATCCACATGGATGCCCAAGGCCATCACCGAAGCTACCACGGGATTTAAGATTACCAATTCTCTTTGTAATTTCTCCACAATTAACGTCGTGCTAGCCCCGATCGCCGCTAATTCAATCTCGTCGGCGGCAATATCACAGGGACTATTGAGGTGATGATCATAAATAACAATGCGGTCTAGGTGGGGCAACGTTAACCAGTCAGCGGCTTTCCCCAGGCAATCAGTCTGTTGATTATCGACGATATAAATCGAGCGAATCAGATCGGGATTAACACTCCGCAATTCAATCAGATCAAATTCATTACGATGGAGGGCTAAAAATTCCCGCACCGTTGGGTGGGCACCTCCCGTTAAAACAATACGACTACCGGGGTACAAACAAGATAATCCCACCGCTGCGCCCAACGCATCAAAATCTGCCGTTTGATGGCAAAGAATTAAGTCCATAATTTGGCTCCCCTTCAACTTCAGAATGTGTTTGAAAAGTAGGCCGATGGGTAGAAAATGGAGAAAAAGGAAAAATTTTTCCCCATAGTCATGACAATACTCAGACAATCTTACGACACCGACATCACCGAGGCCGTAAACGAAAAATCCCTGTCGATACGATGGAACTCCTACTGGGGGAACTGATTCAAGGAGCACATCGCTTTGACCCCCAAGGTTTAACCCTTCTAGCCTTGGGGTTTAGGTCACTATGGCAGTATTGACAACTATTTGGACTGTTGAGCACCAATTCCAAATTCAGAATGTAGCCAAAGACACAAAATCCCTGAAGGCTGACTGGAAAGGGGTTTCATGCCAATATTCAGAATCAACATAATACTCTATCTAGTGATTGATCAACTTTGTTTGCAGGTTACTGACTCTCTAAGAGACCGAGATTCGAGGAGAGAATGCAAAAACCCTCAGAGATTAGCTTAATATCTCTTGTCAGCATAAAAACAAGAGTGTATCTGTATTCTGTATTACTGTTTGAGTTTGGAATTGCCGTACAGTGGCGTTAATCCAATTTCCTACCGTTGGTCCAGCACCCGACCTAAACGGTCGTCATTTAGGTGTTTCGGTTCTATTCCTTCCCCTAGTAGATGTTCTGTTGCTTTCCCCACAAAGAATTTCTCGAACAGGTACAGCGGCGTACTCACAAATCCCAAGCCGTTGATAATCATTGCTTTTACTGCTACCCCTGCACTGACTATCTCTTGCGGATGGCTTCCCACTTCCCGGTTG
>JBJOGT010000033.1:0-2690 GCA_046048115.1 Cyanobacteriota bacterium
GAAAAGCATAAACTCAGGTGGCTATCGAGATGACGAAGCAGATTGGGAAAAAGTACAAATACAGATGGTTCAAGCAATGATTCAATTAGAAAAGGCACTTCGACCTTTGATAAACAATCTATCAATCTAACTCCTAAAACCTCACTCATCACCTCCCCCGGCTTCTCCCGACATTCCTTAGCCGTAAACCTCATGGTTGGTATCCCCTCACGGAGCATTAGGCGATCGCCGTCAAACCCTTAGTAAAAAAGGGTCGTGGCAGTGCTGCCTTACATACGTTACATACGGGAAGGGCTAAAGAGCGTTTGAGTAGAAACAGAACAAGTTTGCACAATAAGAGAAGACCTGATCGCCAGTCTTATCTATCCCACTGCTAATAATTTCTGTAACTCAAGAGCTGGGTCAATAATATTGATATCTTCATCCGTGACCACCGTTTCCTGCCCTTCCTCACATTCATAAACCACATACGTCCAAATCCCCGGATTTCCTGCATCCACCACTTCAGATTCATAGAAAGTAATGGTTTCATCTTCCTCACACTCGTAATAAGCCGACAAAATATCATCCCATTCACAATCGGACATCTCAAGGGTTTCCTGAATTGAACCCAACACCCCCGCAATATGATGAGGCTGAGTCTCCACCTGCACCAGTCGCTCACCATCCCACTCAAAATTGTGTAATTCCAGCATTGTTACTCAACTCCCGTTAGTCTTTCCTTAAAGGTATATCGGTTTTTAAGCTACGAGCTATTGTTAATAATTTGTAATACTGGTCAAGGCCAGAATGCTAATCTCGCAGGGATTTACTACGAAGTGCGTTGTTAAACCTCAATAAAAGCAGTAAGACCAATGAAACGCTACAAATCGCCAAAATCCAAACAAATCATTGCTGGAATCGCTGTTATGGGCGGCATGGTTATCTTTCAAGGTCGAGATCAGCTCTATTTTGACAATGGTAATGGGGGTAACGACTGGAAAATTGGTCAACCCCAGACCCATCTTTTCAATGCCCATCAAACCCGTTCCCTCGCCAAACTTCAAACCCAGGCCCTTACCCTGGTCAACCGCGATCGCCAACGGAATAACCTCCCGCCTCTGGTAGCAGACCCCTTGATTACCAAAACCGCCCAAGGTCATGCCGAGGATATGGCCAAACGGAACTTTTATGGTCACGATACCCCGGAAGGAAAGTCCCCCACTGACCGGTATCAAGCCCTAGGTGGCAAAGGCGGAGTCGGTGAAAATATTGTGGTCTTACCCCGCTCTCCCCATTTCTCCCTCAACTATGGACTGGTGGAACGATTTCAGAAAAGCTGGATGTATTCGGACGGACACCGCCAAAACCTATTGACCCCGGACTACACAAAGTTTGGCTACGGTATTGCGACAAATCCTGGTACTGCTAAGGTCTATGCAGTTCAAAATTTTCAATGATGGCGATCGCCCCTAGTAAAAAGTCTGAAATCCTTACGGCATAGTTGTTTCAAGCCGATGTGAAGGATTTTACTTCTAACTCGGCATGGGGAATATTAGCATTCCATCAGCATGACTTGGATAACTCTATCGGACTGAAGTTCGAGTCGCTGGTTATCTTTACCAAGACAAAGTTTTGGTATCGTCTCGAAACAGGGCCTCTCCAGTGAAATCTGGGTTGCCAACTCTGATACCCTCTAGCAAATCACTTTCGCTAACCCCATACTGCTTCATACAGGCTGGACAAGCGATAATTACACCACCTTTTTCAATGATGGAACGGAGAATAGCTTGTTGTTCTCGGTATTGCTCAGCATTCGCCTTCGATGCCAATAAAATGCCCTGATCATTGAGAAAAATAGTTAGGGAATGTCCACGTTCTAATTGAGCCTTTGAAAACCCGATCGCCATGTTGCTACGGTGAGCTTGATTAGTCGTGAGATTGACAAAAAGCGGATCATTCTCAGCTAGAACTGGAAGACTAAGAGGAACAGCAGCAAGCCAAACCCCGGTTACGAAGGCAATCACTTTCATGATTTTTACAGTAATAAAGATCAATTTAGTTTAGGGGGGATGCCGATAAATTACCCTAGACAAGCCGTCAAACATTGCTTATTAAAAAAGGGTCATGCAGTACTGAATTACATACATTACATACGAGGAGGGCCACAGGGCATTTGAGTAGAAGTGGAACAGGTTTGCACGGTTAGAGAAACCCGTTCGCCGTCAGGTTCTTAGTAAAAGAGCCAGCAATCAAGATAGCAATCCAGAATCTGCTACTGGTATGCCATCAAACCCCCCTAGTAAAACCCTGCCTTTACCTCTGGCAACTCATCCCAAGCCGTTGTAAATCGGGGCGATCGCCGGTCGGACTTCATACGCCATTCCTGTTGTTGTCCCACGATGCCAAAGCCGACGGTTTCCCGCCCAAACTGACGATTGAGTTGATCCACCACCGCCATTAACCGCTGTTGTCGTTCCCTATCCTGGGGTGGCTCAAATAAATTGCCCTGCACCATCTGTTCCGACTGTAGCCCCGTCATAATGACCCCGGCTTTTCTGTAGGGATGATGGGGGCGAAAGATTGACTGTAAGGCGACTTTAGCCAATTTCAACAACGCTGGGGTGTAGTGGGTCGGGGTTGGTAAGGTGATCGCCTGGGAGATGGAAATGGGTTGCTCAATAAACAAGCTGGTGCGGGCAAAAATGATC